>JAVBXL010000139.1 GCA_030824575.1 bacterium
CCACACCGTCGGATTTGAGGGTGATGGGGCCGGTAACGGTTGCGGCGATATCGTCCCGCTCCAATAGTGCGGCATTGTCGGCTTGCAGGCTGAGGTCCATGCCGACCCCGGCAATACCGTTGAAGGTGAAGCGGCCGGTGCCGTTGACGGTGCCGCCATTTTGCGCGGTCGCGGCGAAGCTGGAAATGACCAGTTGCGCACCGGAGAAGCGGCCCCGCGCCTTGACGCCCTTCAGCCGCATGCCCGTGACGGGGCTGTTGATGGCGGCATTGTCGGTCGTGAAATTACCGGTGATGACCGGCGCGCCCAGCGTGCCGCGCATATCCGCAGACACGCCGACCATGCCGGCAATATCGACGATCTCCACCCCGGTCAGGCGCCAGAGCGTGTCCGCCGTACCGTTGAAGCGCAACTGGCCGAAGAAGGGCGCGCTGTTGAGGCGAGTGACGAGTCCCCCTTCCGTGCCCAGCGGGTTGAGCAGCGCCTGCGCCTGGCCGATCGTCTTGCCATCGGCGACGAAGACCATGCGGGTCGCCAGCCGTTCGCCGGTCAACACGGCATTGACGCCGACATCGACTGGTCGACTGCTGAGCGAGAGGCCGGAGCGGGACAGGCCCCGGATACGCAGCTCCGCCTTGCCGGTGGGCAACCCACCGCGCGGCTGAACATAGCTGAGCGACCCGGTCGCCATGCCACCAAGACCCAGATTATCATAGGCGATGTCGAGCAGCGCCAGCGGCAGCTTCTGCATCCGCGCTTCGATATGGGTCGATTCTCCACCCAGTTCGCCGGCCAGTTGCAGGGATCCGCCGGCATAGCTGATCGTGGCGGGCGACAGACGCCAGCCATCCTCCGCCCGCGTCAGCAGCGCGGCGCGGGTCAGGCGAATGGGGCGCTTGTCGATCGTGCCGGCGGCGGTGAGGCGGATGCGGTCGGGTTCGACCTGCGCCTCCCCCTGAAGGTCGAACAGGCGACCGCGCTGGCCCGACAGGCTGCCGCGTATCTTGCCCTTGCCATCGACCAGTTCGGCATTGGCGGCGAAGCGGCCGAGCAGCACACCCCCGACGCGTAGGCCCCGCGCCTGCGCCGTGGCGGTAACGGTGGTGCCCGTTGGGTCGAGCAGGATCGTGCCGTCCAGCGTGCCGCGCCGAACCTCTATGATCGTCGGCCCTTCGAACGCGGCATCGCTGGCCGTCAGCTTCAGCTGGACCTGCTGGTTCGCGTCGATCGGCTTGAAATTGATATAGCCGGTGACCGGCCCCATGACGCTGAGCTGACCGTCGAGCCCGCCGGCGATCGGGCGAATATCGCCGCTGGCGGTGACGCCCGACACGGCCAGATTGGCGACCCGCACAACCGCCTGCCCGCCCTGCGGCAGCAGGATCACGCCCCGAGCGGTGAAGGGGCCGAGCGTCGAACCGCCATTGGCGGTGTAGCTATAGCCATTGGCGTCCGGGATCAGCTTCGCCCGCACATCGCGCAGGCCCAGCGCATCCATCGGCCGGGCGAGCAGCAGGTCGACGGTCGGCCGCTCTATCATGCCGTCCAGCGTCAGCGTGACCGGCCCGTAACGCCCGTGCCGGCCGCTACCTTCCAGATGGAGCGACCCGTCGCGATGGCGTATGCCGCGCGCCGTCAGATTGAGCAGGGGCGACGTCAGTTGCATGTCGGACAGCGCGAACTGGCCATCCTTCATAAGCTCAAGCCGACTGCGCAAGGTCGGCAGGCCACCGCCCAGCGTCCGCAGGAAATCATTGTCCAGCCGCCGTACCCGCGCCAGCGCATTACCGCTGAGGCCGAAGCCGCCATCGCTGCGTGGCACGGCGCGCAATTTGGAGGTCAGATCGACCACGCCCAAGCCACGAATGAACAGTCCGTTGATCGCGCCGTCCAGACCCGCATCATAGCGGCCGGTCGCCAGATCGGCGATCACCGTCAGCTTGCCGCGCAGCTTGTCGGATCGCAACTGCATGGGATTGCTGACGATTGTCTGGCCGTCCAGTTGGAGCACACCATCCAGCTGGAAATTGCGAACGATCCCGCCGACCAGATCGCCCTGCCCGTCCAGACTGCGCGCACGCAACCGCAATGGAATCAGCACCGGCCCCTTGCCGGTGGCGCGGCCCTTGCCCTCGGCCCGGACGTCGTTGATGATCGCCTTTTCGATGGCGATCTGCCGCGCGGTGAGCAGATATTCGTAGCCGAGCGCGGTGAAGGCTCCATCCAGCCGGACCTTAGCCGCGATATCCTTGCCGCGCATGGTCTTGATCAGCGCTTCGGGCCGGGCCAGCTTCAGGTCCACACGCATATTGTCGAGCGCATTGTTGCGCAGGTCTATGGCGCCATCGGCGGTCATATCCAAAGCGGCGGACCGGAGCGAGAGGCGGCCGTCGATTACCCGCTCGACCATCGTGCCGTCGGCTCGCACGGTCAGGCGCGGCGCGGCGATGCGACGGAGCAGGCCGTTGCCGGCGATCGCGTTCCCCTCCACCGTGCCGCGCGCCGAATAGGCGCCGCTGCGGGCGGCGAGAGTGAAGTCGGCGACCGGCGCAGCATCGAGCGTGGCTGCGA
>JAVBXL010000181.1 GCA_030824575.1 bacterium
AGCGCGCGATCGCCGGTCCCCGCGCCGATGTTCGAGCGGTCGATGCCCGCATTGGCCATGACATGGCCCAGCCGGTGCCGGGCGATCAGCACATGGGGCACGGCGCGGATGATGGCGCTCGATTCGTCGAGCACCAGTTGCACCAGCCGGGCATCCTTGCGGGTGATGTCCGCCAGCCTGATCGCTTCGTCGCCGGGCACGACATCGTCCAGGGCGACGAAGCGCCCCTGCGCCTTCGACACGATCTTTTGCGTCACGACCAATATGTCGTCGGGGCGGGTGTCGATGCCGCACCGATCCAGCGCGCCGCGCAGGATGTCCGCCAGATCGTAGCCCGGCTGGACCTCCCCAATCCCTGTCAGGGGGATGATTTCTATCATTGCGTTACGTCTTCTCCCGGCGGCATCGCCTGTCCTGCGATGCCGCCGCCCCCTGCGTCAACCCTGGCGGTCTGGACGGACGCTATTGGCCGCGCTCAGCCCCATTGCAGGTGCAGGTCGGGGACGTGCAGAATGTTGCCGGCGAAATAGGGAATCTGGAACCCGTCCTTGACCCGGAATTCGGGCAAGGTGGTGACGAATTCCTCCACAGCGATCTGCAATTCCAGACGCGCCAGATGCATCCCTAAGCATTTGTGGATGCCGCTGCCCAGCGACATATGGGGCGCCTTGCGGTCGAAGCGAATCGCCTGCGGGTCTTCGTAAAAGGCCGGGTCGCGGCCGATGACGGGCGTGCTGAAGGCGACATAATCGCCCGGCATGATCGTCTGCCCCTGAATCTCGATCACCTTGGTCGCGATGCGGAAAGCGGTGACGGGGGCGAAGGCGCGCAGAAATTCCTCCACCGCCAGCACGATCAGCGACGGGTTGGCACGCAGTTCATTCTGCTTGTCGGGATGGGTGGCGAGATAGGCGAAGATATTGCCCAGCAGCGACGTCACCGTGTCCAGCCCGCCAATATAGAGGTTGAAACAATGGCCCAGCACTTCGTCGTCATTCCACGGCCGCCCGTCGACCTCGAACGTCAGGATCTTGCTGATATAATCGTCGCGCGGTGCGACGCGGCGGGCCTCTATCTCCTCCATCAGATAGTTTTTGACGCAGCGCACGGCATTGCCGCGCACTTCCCAGTCATTGCTGTGGAGCAGTTCCTTTTCCCATTTCAGAAATTCGGCCATCCGATCCTGCGGCAGGCCGAGCAGGTCCAGCACGATGAAGACCGGGAATTTTTCGGAGAAGTCGGCGATGAAATCGCACGCGCCCTTGTCCTTGAACTCATCGATCAGGGTGCGGGCGCGTTCGCGCACCTGGTCCTTCATCGCGAACATCTTTTGCGGGGCGAAATGGCTGTTGAGCGCCTTGCGATAGGCAGTGTGGACTGGCGGATCGGCCTCGGTCGGGATCACCAGCCAGTTTTCGCCGATATTCTGCGCCCATTTGCCCATGCCGTTCTTGGTGAAATTATCGGCGTCGCGCAGCATCGCCTGCACGTCTTCGGCATTTTTGAGCAGCCAGCCGGGCTGGTCGCCGGGAAAGATGTTGGTGACATAGGTGACCGCCGGCAGGTCCGCATGCATTTGCGGGATCAGCACTTCATACGGATTGTCATAGGTCACCTTGCGCGCGAACAGCGGCAGGGCCATCGCCAGTTCGGGCGGCACATGGGCTGGCAGGGGCTTTTGCGCGAGTGCGGTCATGAGTATCTCCGAGGGATGAAAGGGCAAGGGTTCCCCTTGCCAAAGACAGGTGCGGCCAGCGCCGCCCGCCACATGATGGCGGCGACGCGGATCAACCGCGAGACAAGGAGGCGATGGATATGAGCGAGGCAGCTACGCTGGATCTGGAACAGGCGATTCGCGACAATTACCGGTTGTGGAACGAGGGCAAGCGCGAGGAGCTGGACCGGCTGTTCGCGGCAATGGGGCCGGACGGCTTCACCATCGAATATGTCGGCGCGCCGGCGATCGACGGTCCCACCGCGATGGCCGACATGTGGACGCAATATGGCGGCCAGTGCATCACCGAACCGGTCGAGGTGATCGTCAACGGTAGCGAAGGCGCGGCCTATGTCGCCAATCGGCTCCAGACCCCGGACGGCGTCGTGACGCTGCCCAGCCTGGAAACCTACAAGGTCGAGGAAGGGCGGCTGACCATCCGCTATTTCCACCGGGCCGCGCATTAAGGATCGGCAGGCGGCGGACATGTCAGTCCGCCGCCTGCATGAAGGCCAGCAGATCGGCATAATGGGGCTGATGGATCAGCCCGCCGCCGGAGATGGAGATATTTTCGCCGGTGATGTAGCGCGATTCGTCAGACGCGAGGAAGGCGACCAGCGCGGCGATATCGTCGGGCGTCCCAAATTCGGGGGTCAATATGTGCCGCTGGATGATTTCCTTCAGCCCCGGCACCGTCTTTTCCAGCGCTTCGGTCAGCACCACGCCGGGCGCGATGCTGTTGCAGCGGATATTCTGCCGCCCATGCTGGGTCGCGACATATTTGGTGAGGCCGATGATCGCGGCCTTGGACGACCCATAGGCGATGCGGGCCAGGTCGCCCGCGCTGCCCGAATTGGACGCAGTATTGATGATCGACCCGCCGCCGCCCGCGACCATGTGGGGAATCGCATATTTGCACCCCAGCAGATAGCCGGTCAGGTTGACGTCCAGTATCTCGCGCCAGATGGCGATGGGGATGTCGACGGCGGTGGTATCCTGCGGGCTTTTGGCCGGGTCGGTCATCGCCGCATTATTGTGCAAGATGTGCAGGCCGCCGAAATGATCGACGCAGCGTTCCACCAGTGCCTTGACCGAGGCGGGATCGGCCGCGTCGAACTGGACCGCGAGCGCCTTGTCGCCGAGCGGCTGCGCGGCACGGATGGCCGCATCCTCGAACAGGTCGGCGATCACGACGCGCGCGCCTTCGGCAACGAAGCGCCGGGCGACCGCCGACCCGATGCCCCCGCCGCCGCCGGTGATGATCGCAACCCTGTTTTCCAACCGCATCATGCCAGTCTATTCTCCATGTTCAGCGGTGGGGAGAAAGCCGATCGGCCTTCCCCCCAAGCCCCGTTCGGTCAGAATTTGAACGTCGTTTCCACGCCATAGGTGGCGGGTTGCCCGACATAAGCCACCGCGATCCCCAGCGTCCGGTAGAGGTCGGGGAAGCGACGCAGCAGATATTTCTTGTTGGTGATGTTGCGGCCGTACAGCGCGATTTCGACATTGGGATTGTCGAGTTTGAAGGCGATGCGACCGTTGAAGATGCCATAGCCCGGCACCTTGCCCAGCGCGTTTTCAACATCATAGGCAGCCTTGGTCGCGGCCGAAGCCTGATCCGCCGCCTTGACCGCGTCGAAATGCTGCGACCCGACATAGGCATAGGCACCGGTCAGGGCCAGCGTGCCGCCGGCCACATCCAGCTTCTGCGTGGCGCTGATGTTGAGCTGCCGCTTGGGCAATTGCAGCAGCGGCAGGCCGCTTAAATCGACGACGCAGCCATTGACGACGCCGGCGGGGTTAGTGCAGCCGCTGCCGGCAATCACCTGCGTCTCGCTGAAGCTGCCCTTGACATATTTGCCGTTCTGCAAGCTGCCATTGGCGCTCACCGTCATCCCTTCCCACGGGATTACGGTGATTTCATTTTCGATGCCCCAGATGCGGACCTTGCCGTTATTCTGGATATATTGGGTGACGCCGATGCCGGGGACGAAGCTGTTGACGATCGCCTGATTGTCATCCTTCCAAGTGTGGAAGATCGCGGTGTTGAAGCGCACGCGCCGGTCGAACAGGTCGACCTTCAGGCCCGCTTCGACATCCTTGACCTTTTCCGGCGAGAAGGCGGGAAGGCCGCCGGCGCGCAGGTTCCAGCCGCCGGCCTTCGCCGCGCCGCGGGTGGCGAGATAGAGGAAGATATTGTCGGCGGCCTGCCAGTCGACGCCCAGGTTCCAGGCGGGATAGTTGAACTTGGCGTTCTGGACCTGGTTGCAGGTCGTGGGGGTTACTGGTTCGGACGGCGTGACGGTGCAGTTGATGCCGGTGGGCGTGCCTGCGACCGCGACATCATAGGGGCGGCCCAGCACCTGCGCATTGTGCAGCACGCTGTTGCGCGTATCCCAGGTATAACGGAAGCCACCGACCGCGCGGATCGTAGGCGTGATCTCATAATAGGCCTGGGCGAACAGGCCGAACGTCTTGTTGGTGACGTCCGCGTTGGAATCGCGGATCAGCCCGCCGAAAATCTGCGAACGGCTGAATTCATAGCCGCTTTCCTTGCCGGCATAGGCGCCGGTGATGAAGCTCAAACTATCGGTGATGTCGCCCGATAGCTGGAGTTCTTGCGACACATAATAGGAGCCGGACCCGGCGAAGGTGCCCAGCAGCGGGACGGCGGTGCCGTCGGTGTCGCTGAGGCCATAGTTCATCGAGTGGCGATAGCCGGTGATCGATTTGAGGTTCAGGCCGCCCAGTTCGACATTGAGCGTGCCGGAAAAGCCATAGACTTCGAGCGTGTTGAACGGCTGTACGCCGTACAGCGCCTGCGCTTCGGGCGTCAGCGTGCCGATGCCCGCCGCGAGCGACGTGCCGGTCGCCATATTGTCCCACCAGTTCGCCTTCTTCAGCAAGCCTACGGTCAGGCCGGGCTGGAAGGGGGCGGGAACGATGGCGGGGTTGAACGCCCAGAGCGCGGTCTGCTGGCCATGGTTGGACTGGCGGTTCCAGTCGCCCGACAGGGTGAAATCCCAGCCTTCGCCGTCATATTTCAGCTTGCCGCGCAGGAATTTCGACCTGTTGTCGGCGAAATCGCGATTGTTGAGCGGGTTGGTGCCATAGCCTTCACGTTCGTTGATCGCGCCGCTCATGCGGATCGCCAGACCCTGTGCCAGGGGCACGTTGACGCTCGCCGACACGCCCAGATTGTCGTAATTGCCATATTCGGCCTTGAACGTGCCGCTCAGCTGATCGTCGGGGTCGCTGGTTATGATGTTGATCGCGCCGCCGGTGGTGTTGCGGCCGAACAGCGTGCCCTGCGGTCCGCGCAGCACTTCCAGGCGCTGGATGTCCTGAAGGTCGGTCATCCCGGTGGAGGGACGGGGAATATAGATGCCGTCGATATAGGTGGCGACGGCGGGATCATTGGCCAGGATCGGCTGAAGATTGCCCTGGCCGCGAATGGCGACGAAGACGATGCCGTCGCCGCCGGCCGAGCCACGGCCGATGACCAGGCCCGGTGCGGTGCGTTGCAGATCGACGACATTTTCGACCTTGGCCGTGGCCAACGCTTCGGGGCTGAGCGCGGTGACGGCGATCGGCGTGGTCTGAAGGCTTTCCTCGGTACGGCGGGCGGTGACGACGATGTCCTGAATGCCTTCCGCGCCGGACTGCGGCTGTTGCGCATAAGCAGGCTGCGCCATGGCGGCGATCAGCGCGCCTATGGCGATGGTTCCCAGAGTGACGGCCTTGGTCATAAATCCTCCCTGTTTATTTTTATATTGGTGCCTGGTTCGGCACGTCATTGCGGGGCGATCTTAACGGAGCGGTGATGGCCCCTAAAGAGAGCGCCCCCTGATTGACTGTGTTGCGACAGGTTTTGGCCGCTGTCCGATAGTTTGCCCGTCAATGAAGCTGGATCGGCAGGACACGATATTCCTTGGGCGTCTGGCCGGTCGCCGCGCGGAAGGCCGCGGAAAAGGCCGATGTGCTGCTGAACCCGCAGCGCCAGCTGACTTCCTTGATCCGGGCGGTGTCGCCGCGCAGCAATTCCTTGGCCAGGGCGATGCGGCTGGTCGCGACAAATTCGCCCAGGCTGACGCCGGTGCCATCCTTGAACACGCGCGCAACGTGCCGCACGCTCATGTTGCAGCCGCGCGCGATGTCCGCGACGCCCAGCGCGCCGGACAGATTGTCCATCACATAATCAACGATATGGCGCACCTGCCGCCCGCAGCGCGTCATCCCGCCGCCAAGATCCTGCGGCCCCAAATGGCGGACGAGTTCGACCGCCAGGCCCATCATCATGGACTGGATCATCGTCTGGCTGGCGAAGCCGGGAGTGCGCAGTTCGGCCGCCAGCCCTTCGAACATGCGGCGCATGGCGATATTCTGGACGTCGGCGCACGGCTCCATCGCCTGGAGCGGGCGTTCGCCGTCGAACAGTTCGTCCAGAAACATGTCGCCCAGCACGACGCAGACCAGATGGCGTTCCTGCAACGCGGGTTCGCCGACATAGTGGCGGTGCGGGGGCATGTAGAGGATATCGCCTGCCGCCGCGCGCCGGTTCGGCCCGCCCATGCTGACGATGCTGCGGCGTGGCTGGCTGTCGAGCGAATAGTCGAGATAATGTTTTTCCGGGCTGAAGACGCCGGTGGACGGCAACACCCAGTTGAAGTGGCGCACGTCGACCCGCGCGTCGCACATCGTCGCCTGCGCCTCTATGTAGAAGTCGTTTACCCCGAACCTTTCCTGGCCGGTCCAATCGCTCTCCGGTCGAAACATCTTGTCCTCCGCCCGTTTCTATTCTGTCTTTGCACCTGCATAGCCGGACTGATGCCGCCTGGCACTATCTTCGGGTAGGTATTCGCGTGGCCTTATCGCGACAGTATCTGGCCGAGTGGCGGCATAGCCCGGCGATGGTGCGTGTGCGCCCGGCGGCTAGGCTGCGCCATCCCAATAATCGGAGAGGCCCAGCATGTATCATCCCCCCGTGGCTAGACGGTCCGCGCCATGAGAGCGCCCGGCGATGTCCGCCCCGATGCCCGCCCAGATACGGGTCGCTACCCCTGGTATGTGCTGGGGATATTGACGCTGGCGCAGACCTGCCACGGCATCGATCGCGCCGTCATCGGCCTGGTGCTGGCGCCGGTGGGGCGGGAATTCGCGCTGTCGGACGGGCAGTTGGGGATATTGGCGGGCTTTGCCTATGGCATCTTCTTCGCGCTGGCCGCCCTGCCCTTCGGCATTGCGGTCGATAGCTGGAACCGGCGCAACCTGATGGCCGCCGCGCTGACATTGTGGAGCGGCGCGACCGCGCTGTGCGGGCTGGCGACGGGCTTCTGGACGCTGGTGATCGGCCGGGCGGCGGTGGGCACGGCGGAGGCGGGTGGCTCCCCCACCGGCATGTCGCTGCTGAGCGATTATTTCGGCGAGGATCGGCGCGCGACCGCGATCGGCATCTGGTATTTGAGTTCCGGCATTGGCCTCGCCATCGCCTTCCTGGTGGGCGGCGCGATCGTCCAGAGCGCGGGCTGGCGCTGGGCGTTCGTCGCGGCGGGGGTGCCAGGACTGTTGCTGGCCCCGATCCTGCTGCTGACGGTGCGCGAACCGCGGCGCGGCGGGCTGGACGGGGTGGCCAAGCCGCAGCAAGGCGACCGCGCTGGTTTGACCCAGCGTATCGCCCTGCTCGCGGCGCGACCGGGGCTGCTCTACTGCATCGGCGCGATCGTGCTGATCGCGGCGGGGATTTACGGGATGAGCACATGGCTCACAACCTTCCTGATCCGCGTCCATGCCATGCCGATCGGCCGGGCGGGGATGATCATCGCCATCGCCTATGGCGGGCTGGGGTCGCTGGGCGGTTTCCTGGCGGGCTGGGTAATCGATGCGATCAATCGGCGGCGCGGCGGGTTCGACCCTGCGCGGACCGCACTGTTCGGGGCGATCATCCCGCTGCTGACCGCCATCACCGGGATCGGCACGATGCTGGTCCACGACCTGCAACCGATGCTGGTGCTGCTGATGGCCTGCGGCTTTTTGAGCGCATCCTATAACGGGCCGATCTATGCCGTGATCGTCACGATCGCGGGGCCGCGCCTGCGCGGTCTGGCGGTGTCGATGGTGCAATTGGGCGCAAACCTGATCGGCGTGGGGGCGGGCACTTATCTGATCGGTGCGGTCAGCGATTATGTGGGCGGCAATGAGGGCATCGCCTGGGGCATCGGCATCGCGATGCTGTTCACCTTTGCCGGCGGGTTGATGCTGTTGATGGCGTCGCGCGCGATCCGGCGGGCGCAGGTGCCGGACGTGGCATGAAAAAGGGGCGGCCCGGTCGATGATGACCGGGCCGCCCCTCTTGCTTCAGGATCGTTCGTTCATTCCGCGGCGGCGGCGCGTTCCTTGCGGCGGGCCTTGGCCGCTTCTATCCCGCGGAACACGGCCGTCGTATTGCCAGCACCGGCGTAGAAGAGGAGGAACAGGGGCAGGAAATCCAGTTCCTCGTCGGTAAATTCATCGTTGGTCAGCGCGCCATTCATCTGGATTTCGACCAGGTCTGGCCGCCCCAGCATGGCTGTCGCCCCCAACACCAGCAGGCGTTTTTCGCGCATCGAGAAGATGTCGCTGCCCCACAGATTAGCAAATTGATTGCCGACGATTTCCTGGTTGAAGGAGGAATCGCGGAACGGCAGCGTCATCGCCGACGTGCCCGGCCCATAGACTTTGTCGAAAACCTCCAGACCCTTTTGCCACTGGGCTTCGTCGATGCTCATGCCTTCTCTCCCATCACATCAGCCAGGCCGACGACGGCCTGGTCCGTCCGGCGCGCCAGTTCGACCAGCGGCAGCGTAATGCCGTAGCTGCGCGCAAGATCGATCGCGGCGTCCAGATCCTTTATCATCAGCGCGCGGGTATATTCGCGGATCGCCGCCTCCTGGTCGCTCGATGCCGGATCGTCGCGTATGGCCAGCATCAACGGGCCGCCCACGCTGTCGGAGCTGGCCTCGATCACCTCGCTCAACTGGCGCACGTCGACGCCGGCGTTACGGCACAGGATCGCCGCCTCATAACCCGCGCGCAGACCGCCAAAGACGATGACGTTGCGCGCGATCTTCGCCGCCATGCCAGCGCCGGGGCCGCCCATATGCGCGACCAGCTTGGCAAAGCCGTCCAGCACCGGGCGCACCCGCGCGACGCCCTCGTCCGAGCCGCCGACCAGACAGACCAGACCGTTTTCGCGCGACTTGGGACCACCGGTCACGCCGCTGTCGATCAGGTCGACGCCCGCCGCGTCGGTCAGCGCGCGGACTTCGTTCAGATCCTCGATCGAGACGGTGGCGACCAGCACGATGCTCATGCCCGGTCGCGCCTGCGACAGCACGCCGTCAGGTCCGGACAGGACGTCCACGGTCTGCTTGGCATTGACCACGGCGATGATGACGACATCGGCCTGCCGCGCCAGTTCGGCCGGGCTGGCCACCACTGGCGGCACGCCGTCCAATGTATCGGCCGCGTCCGGGCGGACATCATAGACCGCCGCCAGTTGGCCGCTGCGCGCCAGGCAGATGGCCACCCCCGCCCCGATCTGCCCCAATCCAATTACGCCTGCGCTTCCCATCCTCAACATCCTTTCCGCCGCCTGTTCGCGGTCCTGTGGTCACAATGGCGGCAGCGTGGCATAGCCATGGCCCCCGCGTCATCCCGATCGTCGCGGCGTGGCCGAACATCGACAGTTTTGCGGCTGGTCACGACGCATTTGCCTCCCGCGGCAGGCTTTTCGCGGCGAGCATATAGTGGACCACCGCCAGCAGCAGGACCGATGCGGCGACCTGCATACTCAGTTGCAGGCCGTCCGCCGACGCCGCCAGGCAGGCCGCCGCCGGGCGCGCGGTCGCCGATGTCAGGCAGTCGGCGGCGTAATCGCCCGCATAGAGGAAGGCGGCGAGTCGGTCGCTGAGATAGCCCAGCACCACCGAACCCAGGCCCAGGCCCGCGACGGTCTGGCCAAAGCTGTGCAGCGCGGCCGCCGAGGCGCGCATCCGCGGTTCGACCAGCGACTGGGTGATCGTCATGATCGCGGGAATGAAGGCGTAGAGCAGGGTGGTGGCCAGGAACAGGAAGCCGACCAGCCAGCGCCAGTCGCTCTGATGAATGGCCAGCAGATAGAGCGGCAGCGCCAGCCCCACCGCGATGGCGGGCGCCCGTCCGCCCCAGCGCATGTCGCGCCGGATGAGGCCGCCGATCAGATAGCCGCCGCTGACCTGCCCCACCATCGTCGCCAGGCTGAAGGACAGCGCGAAGACCATGCCAGCCTGCGCCAGGGGCAGGTCGTAGCGGCGCACCAGCAGAGGGATGAGGAACAGGTTGGTGCCGAACCCGACCATGCCGACAAAGCCGCTGCCAAAGGTCAGGTGCAGGAAGGCGGGCGACCGGCCCAAGCGGCGCAGCACCGCGCCGAAAGGGGGCGTGTCCGCCCGGTCGCCCGCATCGGTGCGGACCGGTTCGGGGATGGTCAGGAACAGCAAGAGCGCCAGTAGCAACCCCGGCGCGCCGACCGCCAGCAGGGCCAGACGCCAACCGAAATGCTGTGCGATAGCGCCGCCGCCGATCGCGGCGATAGCGCCGCCCAAGGGCACGCCAAGCGCAATCAGGGAGAAGACGACAGCGCGGCGCGCCGGATCGAAACGGTCCGAGATCATCGACACCAGCGCGGGGGTGAAGCCGGCCTCCCCCACGCCCACGCCCATGCGGCAGAGCAGCAGTTGAAGATAGCTGCCCGCCGCGCCCGACAGCGCGGTCATAAAGGACCAGAGCACGGTCACGGCGGCGATGATGCGGACCCGGCTGTAGCGTTCGGCCAGCCGCGCGAGCGGGATGCCGAGCGCGGCGTAGAATAGCGAGAAGGCGAGGCCGCCGAGCATCCCCAATTGCAGGTCGCTGAGTTGCAGGTCGTGGCGAATCGCTTCGCCCACCACCGCGATGATGGTGCGATCGATGAAGTTGAACATGTAGATCGCGCCCAGCAGCAGCAGGAACCAGCGGTCGCGCGCGCCAAAACCGGTCTTCCCCATCCTCATTCCTTTTCAGCCTCTTCCCGGCTTTGCACCGCTGTCACGATCTAGCACGATACAGATAGAACAGATTCTTTTCCATGTGTATCAGTTTCCTCTTGAAACCATCTCGCCTCTGCGCCAACAGATCGGCATTATCGACAGAAGGATTTTTGCATATGAAGACGATCATCATCGCGATCGCGGCGCTGGGCCTGGCAACGCCTGCATTGGCGCAGGCCCCCGCGATCGACCGTAACGAAGCGATCTTTTCCGCCGAGGGGACCAAGATCGGCAAGATCGAAAAGGTGGTGACGGGCGATGACGGCGCAGTGGCCGCCGTGCGCCTCATCTATCGCGGCAAGTTCATCACCATTCCCGCCGCGACGCTGAGCGCGAGCGACAAGGGCGTCACCACTAGCCTGTCGAACGCTGACCTCAAGAAGCTCTAAATCGCTATGGCGGGAGCGGCGGCGGGGCGTGGCCCCCGCCCCGCCCCCGCTTATGGGCAGGCATGGCGGCCACACGGAACCCGCATCAGGCCGCCTTGTCTTCGAGCGGGACGAGATTTTGCATGAAGGCGGCGAAGTCCGGGCCAAGTTCTGGAATGGGCAGGCCCAGCTTTTCCGCCAGATAGAGCGTCATGAAATTATCCTGCAACGACCGGTTGGTGGCAGGGATATTGCCGATGCCGACTTGCCGGTCGAACGCGCCGACCGCGACCAGCGCCATGCGCAGCGCGGCGACGATGTCATAATAGTCCAGATGCTGCGCCTTTTGCCCGCTTGACGCTTCCCAGATGGCGATCGTCTCGTCGCGGTTCGGCAAGCCTTCCAGCCGGGTGACGCCAAAGCGGCGGCCGAACAGGTCGTCAAAATAGAGCCACCAGGCCAGGTCCAGCTCCGCCGGTCCCAGGGCAGCGAGTTCCCAATCTATCAGCGCGTTGACGCTGCCGTCGGGCGCGAACATGACGTTGGACGGCGTTGGGTCGCCCCACAGCACGTTGACGCCCGCATCGGCAGGCATGTTCGCGCGAACATAGGCCATGGCGGTATCGACGATCGGCATCGGCCGACCCTGTCCCGCCGCCCTGTGCCACGCTTCGAGCGCGCCGACATATTGATCGAGGCCCGGCGCGCCATTGTCGGGCTGGGCAAGAAATTCAAAACCGTCGCGCCAGTCGATCGTCGCCAGGGTGGCAAAAGCGGTGATGGCGTTGGTGAAGCTGGCGCGGCGCTGGTCGGGGGTCATGTCGACCAGCCAGCCGTCGAGATTATAATTGGGTTTCTGCTTGGCGCATTCGCCGTCCACCTTGCCCATGACCAGGAAGGGCAGGCCCAATATGTCGGGATCAAGGTGCATGCCGATCCAGGGCGGCACGGGCAGGTCGCCGCGCGCGTAGAGCGCCGCCATCATCTTGCCCTGTAGCGCCAGGCTGCTGCCGAACACGACTTCCAGGTCCATCGGCTGGCGGCGGACCACCAGCGTCTGGTTCTGTGACCCCGCCGGGTCGACATAATCGACGTCAACGAAGAAGATGTCGGCCGAAAAGCCCGCGCCCAGCGTCACGTCGAGCGGGCGGACGACGATGTCGCGCCAGTCGGGCTTTTCGCTGGCCAGCCAAAGTTGCAACTGGGTGGTGATGCGGTCGGGCGTCAGATAGTCCATCGCTTACAGCCCCTTTGCCGCCAGCGCGCGTTTCAGTTCAGTGGTCAGCGGCCCCATATCCTTGGGCGAGGCGCCGTGGAGCAGGATTTCGTCCGCCCCCGCATCCAGAAAGTCCATCAACTGATCGGCGCATTGGGCGGCGGTCCCTACGGCGGCGCCCTCGTCCAGCCAATGTTGCGGGATCAGCTTGCTGACATCGACCAGTTCCTGGCGGGTATAGGCCTGGTCGGCGGGTTTGCCGTTCAGGCTGGCGATCTTGGGATGGGCGCGGATCTGGTCCAGCACGCCCTTGTCCCAGCCATTGATGTCCACGATCAGGTCGCCGAAACCGGGCAGTTCGAAATAGGTGATGGCGCGGCCGCCGACGACGGCTTCCTCCTCATCCTCGGGCAGGTCGGGGGCGACGATGATATTGTGGTAGATGCGGACCGCCATGGGATCACGTCCCGCCTTTTCGGCGGCGTCGCGCACGATCTTCGTGCTGTTCTTCACCCCCTGCGCCGACACGAAGGGATGCAGCAGCACGCCGTCGCAATGCTCACCGGCAAATTCTAGGCTCTTGGGACCGATGGCGGTGAAGATGATCGGCGGCGGGCTGCCGCCATGGCGATCGGTCAGGCTGATCGCGGGAAATTTGCCCAGAACGCCTTCATAATCGACCTTCTCCCCCGCCCACAGGCGGCGGCAGATGGAAATAAGGTCGGCCAGCCGCTCCATCGTGATCGGCGGCGATCCCAGCATCTTCATGTAAGCCGGGACGGCGCGGGCAAACATCAGGCGGAAACGGTCGCCGCTCAACGCCTGCATCAAGTCGGCGACGCTGGCGGTGACGAGGGGATGGCGCATCGTCGCGTACATGGTGCCGGTGATGCGGATCTTGGACGTTGCCTGCGACACGGCGCCCGCAAGGACCGCGGGTTCCTTCAGCGCATAGCGTTCGGAAATCCAGACGCAGCCAAGGCCGATACGCTCGGCCTCCTGCGCTTCCTCTATCCCCCGGCGCGGATCGGTGACTCGGCCGGGCAGGATATAGGTGCCGAACTTGTCGAACAGCGCCTGCGCGCCGGGTTCCATTGCTGCCGTCATATCCTGTCCTCTCAAATCTATAGAGACAGGATTGCCGCGCGCGGGACGCTTCGCAACCTGTCAAAGGACAGGCGCGGGATGCACTTCGACGGTGAGGCGGGTGAGTTTGAAGAAGGCGATCTTCCACACACCCTCCACGCGCACATAGCGTTCGGCATAGTGGCCAAAGTAATGGGCGCAGACTTCTATACCGAGTCAGTAATATTGGAAACACGACAATCAATATGCCGGACGCCAAGGTAAGGCAGTCGTTTGACCGATCAACCGCGGCGCCCAGGTCAGCCTGCGCCATGTCTATCCCGGCGAACACGCGAAACATCAAATGATCAGACACGTTCGATCATCCGCTGCCGTTATTGCCTGATCGGATTTTGGGCGGTGCGCATATGCCAGTCGGCGTCATTACGCCGGATATATTGGCGCAGCGCCGCCAGTTCGGCATCGCCGAACCCCTCGAAACGCGGCATGCCGTTGGGCACCAGCGCCCCGTCCCGAACGACCGTCGCAAAAGCCATGGGGTCGAGGGGCACCGCAGATGCCCGCAGATCGGGCGCATGACCGGCCGCGATGACATCGACGCCATGGCATAAGGCGCAATGGCGTGCGTAGGTCAGGATGCACCGCGCCTGGGTCCGATAATCGATACTGACCGGCAGCTGATCGCCTGTAGATAACCGACCATTTGCCTCAACCTTTTATAGAAGGCCGTTATCGCGGCCGACATAGTGGAACGAGCCGAGGTCTGGCATCATGTGATTGGGGGTGATCAATCGCTTCAACTGGCTAGCGCGCATCTTAATTAACGTGGGGCTCCTGCGGACGGACCCGAAAGCCCCGTAAAGCCTAGGGCGATGCTGGAAGACGCCAGAATATCTCGCCGCCGGCCGTCCTGTGATCTCCACTCCCATCGTAGACGTACAGCGTCACTATGGTGCGGTGCACGGCGTCGCGATTGCGGACGGGGCGGACGCCTTCGTCGCCGCGTGCGAAGCCGCGCTCGCACTTCCGGTTGATGGTGCCTGGCGCGACAAGGTGGACGCGCTGTTCACAATGCGCATTGTTGGAATCGCTTCCTTTGTGATCATGCGCGGTGTCTTATACCCACGCCTTGCCCTATCGCGAACGACCGCCTAGTCACGGATCCTGAAACCCGGTCGCACGGGCCGACAGCGCATAGCGTCGGGGATCATGGCTGAAGAACAGGCCACCGCCTGCACGGCCATGTCCCGGCACATAGTCGATCGTCGCCTGGCTACGCTCTATAATCTGCTGTCCGCTTGCCACGGTGCCTTCAACAGTCAGAGCGGCTGCCGTGCCATTGGCGCGGTTGATTGCCTCGAACGCCACCATGTATCCCGATGCCGATTGTCTGATCGCGCCAAGCTTGATTTCTATCGACGGAGGCTCGGCTTCCCGCTCGCGTAAAGCCTCGCGACTGATAACGAAGACAAGGGCAATTATCAGCGCAAGGCCGATACCCGCTGCCGCCCATTCGAGCATAGGCGTTTGGCTCTGTTCGACCTTACGCGTCATCCTGTCCTCCTAGACGACAAGCCGGGCGATGGCGGCACCGACTGCTGCTGGAAAGCCAAGCACGACCATGCTTCCTGCCATCGCTTCCGGGCTTGCGCCATCGATGCTGCCGAATGTCCAGAGTATATAGAGGCTGACTATCGCGGCGATACCATAGCCGGGGATGGTGAAGGCGAGAAACAGCCGTCCGCTGCGATAGCCCTCTGACTGTTCCTTCTGTCCAGCAAGTCCGACCGCGTAAACGAGCGCATGCAGCACCAAAATCGACGCTGCAAGCAAGGCCAGGCTGTGCCACGGACTCATCTTGAAACCGATCAACCTGATCTCTTCGGTCGGTGCCATGTTGAACGCCAGGAAAAGCGCGCCAGCAAGCATCAGGAACAACTGCCCGCCATAGCCGTCGGCGCGAGCCTCCTGATCTTCGTCCTCCTCGCTTTGGCCAGCGCTCAGTTGCTTGCGCGCCAGCATCGCGCCGAAGCTCGCCGGTACCGACTGGACCGCAACTATCCCCACCAGTTCGTTGATCGGCGTGTCCAGCCCAACCAGTCCGAACAGGCCAAGCACGGCGACAGCGGCGATGATGCCGACCGCATAAGCCGCCAAAGCATCGAGCAAGTCCTCGGGCAGACTATGCGTTTGCTCAAACCCGCCGAAGCGCGAGAGAATGATCAGAACGCAGAAATTAAGCAGCAGAAACAACAGAAGGCGCAGAGGATGGGTCGTGACGCCAAGCGACCACATTTCCATCGTCATAAGCAAAGGAAGACCAAAGATGACCGCACCGCCAAACGCACGCGCGATGCCGACCGCATATGCTCTATTGCCCGAATCCGCCCACATATGTCCCTGTTCTTTCATGCCGAAGCTGGTGGTGCAAGCAGTCCTGACGCCTCGCCGACCACCACGCGAAAAGCCCGCAGATGCTGGGATATTCCTACAACCCGTTTCACAGTGGCCGTTTATTTGGATCTGGAAAGACGATCGAGCATCGCGCTGATTTGCGCCCGCCGTTCGCTCTCCCGCGTAACTTCCAGCATGGCGCTCAGGCTCGCACGAGCGCTACCTACTTTGTCGTGGACCAGATGAAGCCGGGCCAGTTCCCACCATCCTGCACCATGATCCGGCGCTATGATGGTCATGCGTTCATACAGGATGGATGCGCGTACAGTATCGCCGGCTTGTTCCGCGCGCATAGCCTGATTGAGCAGCAGACGAACCAGGGTCATCCGATTGGACATAGGGGCAATATCATATGCGCGCATCCCCTTACCCTGACCCGCAGCGCTATCGAGTAAAGCAGCATAGCGGTCGCCCTCTACCAGTGCGCCGCCGTGAAATGGGTCGATTAGCGCGGTTGAGTGCGCTGGCCCCACGCTCACAAGAACATGGCTGGGCGTGTTGAGCGCATCCGCTTTCCATCCCAGCCGCCGCGCGATGGCGACATAGAGAATGGAAAGGCTCACAGGCAGGCCTCTTCGGTGATCAAGGACGCGGATCATGTCGGCATTGAGCGGCGCATCGTAACTGTCGTGATCGCCGACAAATCTCATCTGCGCGCCGATGACCGCCGCGAGCAAAGCGCCCTGCCCCTCACCCGACTCTACATCGCCCTGTTCCGCGCGCGCAGCATCGACCGCGTCGGTCATCGCGCGCAACTGCGCCAGATAGGGTTCGATGTCGATGCCGTCATGATCGAGGGCGCTCAGGGCCAGCGCCGCGCTGTCGAGTTCGATATCATCGTCGTCGAGCAGACCGATATAGACGATCGTATCCAGCCCACCGTTCAAGCGACATGCTCGACCTGCGGAAGATAAGCGCCATAGCCTTCCGCATCCATCTGATCCCGCGGCACGAAGCGCAACGAGGCCGAATTGATGCAATAGCGCAGGCCGCCACGATCGACGGGACCGTCATCGAACACATGTCCTAAATGACTGTCGCCATGGATCGATCGTACCTCGGTGCGGACCATGCCACGGCTCTCGTCGCTGAGTTCGGCGACATGCGCCGGCTCGATCGGCTTGGTGAAACTGGGCCAGCCGCAGCCAGAGTCATATTTGTCGGACGACGCAAAAAGCGGCTCGCCAGAGACGATGTCGACATAAATCCCTGCCTCCTTATTGGCGAGGTACGCGCCAGTACCGGGCCGCTCGGTGCCATTCTCCTGAGTGATGTGAAATTGCTCGGGAGTAAGCCGCGCAATGGCCTCTCCGGTCTTCCGATAATCGGACATGCTATTCTCCATTCCGGCGTCGAGATGGGGACGCCGCAACGCATTTGCTACAACCCGGCACAACGAGGTATGCGCAAACGGCGTCCCGCATAGGGAATTTAACAGTTGCGTCAGCACCGCCACATAGGTCGCAAGGCGCTGCCATGGGCTTTGACCCCTCCTCATAGGTCGGATGGGCGAAGGACATGTCCAACAGTGCGCTGGCGGTTAACTCATGGTCTATCGCCCATGCCAGCGGATGCGTGCTATGCTGGGCTGCCGGGCAGACCAATGTCGCCACCACCAGACTTCAGTCGCTGGCATCGGCATATATTTTGCCAGCCCTTCGTTAACGCCCATTACCTTCGCACGGCCCTGATCCGCCTAAGAGGCTACGGCGCTGACAAACGCCTTGTCGTCCGGCTTCGGCCCGTCCCTCACGACCGCAAGGAGGAGATCTGTGAACATGATCGATAATGCGGTCATTCGCGTGTCTGGTGTCACGTCGGGAAATTACACGGAATGCCGGCCCGCCATAGCGCCTTCGGCCGAAGTCTCGTGCAATTGAGGGCGCGCGTAATCCGCGTCCTCGGCCATGAATATAGGGGCGTTGTGGCATTGCAATGTAGCAAGTCGACGCTGGGCGCACCATGATCGTCCAGTTCCAGACCTGTCATCTCAAGTCCCAAGCTATGCAGTTGCGAGGGCCGTACTGCTGCTGCCAGAGCATAGTCGAACTTCCTTGGCCTTGGGTCCTCCCAGACCACAACAGTGCAAGCTGCCCTGCTTCACGCTTCGCCTTGAGCGACACGCCAAGATAGACCGGAAATTCGCGCTCCAATATGCGGCTCAGGCACTGACTTCACGTCTTCCAACCCGGCGATGCCGCCGCCTTCGTCGCACTCATAAAAGCCACTGATAATGTACTGATGGATGGAGTCCGTCGCCGCCACAAGAATCCTGGCGAATATCGCCGCATTCCCAATTGTATCGGGCCAGAAGGCTGCACAATCGAGCAGGCGCGTTTCGTGCCACCCAGCGCTGACCGCATTGAGAGTATGATGACAGGATGGGATGCCTATATTCACGCCGATGCGCCGGATCGGTTGGTACAACTGGCCATCGTCCATGCCGAATTTGAAGCGATCCACCCATTTCTCGACGGCAACGGGCGTATCGGAAGCCTGATCATCCCGCTCTTCCTCCATAACTACGGATTATTGTCGCCGCCCAGTTTCCGCCGGCGGCGGCACGAAAGATCATCCGTGACTTACGCGACAATGGCCTCCTGCGCGAACCAGTACCGGCATCGGCGCGTGCACCGGCGCCTCTCGTTTTCTCTGACCTGTTGAACATTGCCGAAGGAAGAAAGGCATTTTGATCAAAAGCCGACCCGCGCCGGCCGTCCAGCGGCGAATTTTCGCTCCCCAAACTGCCCTCCGTCCGTTTATGATGATCGCCAGAACAAAAGCTGGTGACTTGCTGCCGCGTTTCTCATATTCAAAACCGAGTTTAGCGCGGACGGGCGATACAATGACGACAGTGACGAGAGCTAGTCGATCGATGCTGGTCCTGACCATCATTGCAGCAGCAGTGACGCCTCTATTGGCACATGGGCAATCGACCATGGAGTTCGATGGACGTTGGACAGTCGATCTATCTACTGACCCGACCAGGCCATATGAAAAGCAGATGGAACTCAAGCTGGGTTCTGACGGCAGCGTGAGTGGCTCATTTTACGACAGCAGAATTTTGGCCGGCCGCTGGAAGAATGATCGTGGACGAACCTGCGTCAGTTTCGAAACAACGGACGGTGCAGGTCCATATCATACGAGCGCTTGCCTCCGCGATGGTGCCGTGGAGGGTCAAACATGGGCCGAACATCGTTCATTTCTGTTCAATTGGAACGCCAAACGCGCCAAGTGAAGCACCAAATGGCGGGTTCACCATCTGATGAACCTGTTCAATTCGTCTCAGCTAGCGATAACGGCCTATTGTCGCCGTTCAGCCGCTGGATTTCCATTCTCAGGTGCCGACGGCTCTCTGTTCCAGCAGGTCTCTATCAGAAGCGGCCGCCGCCACGCCATCAAGCCAGTGCGGCGAACAAGTTCCTGTTGGATGGCAGCCCTTCCGTTGTGCCGCTCGTAAGCTCAGCAGCCCCGGCATGGACACCGAACAGCTTCGGCAGTGCCAGAAGGCTCAACACATAGCCGATGATGGCGCTGCCGCCATAACCCACGATCGGCGTCGGGTACTTGCCTATGGCAGCGGCCATGATCACCGCGAACCAGGCCGCGCCGAAAGCGGCATAGGTGGCGCGGTTGTCGGCGTCGCGGCTCCAACCCACGATAGCCGGGACGAGGAGCAGCGCGACGTCCCCCAACACCGCCAAACCTAAGCCGAGGTGAACGTCGAAGGACGAATAGAGGATCTGGTCGACATAGGGCACTGCCGGCAGCGTATCGGCACGAGCCAGAGTAACCGCGAAACCGATGAGGCTGGCGGCCAGTGCCACGGCGACATGCCTGTCGCGGCGTATAATTGCGAGCGCGAATAGGCCTAGTGCGAGCATTCCGGCCATGGCCCTGTCGGGTTGAAGCGCCATTGCAGCAGCGGCAGCAATGATACCGACGGTCGACAGCGCGCTACGGGTTGGTTGGCGAGAAAGCGGCGAGCATCACCGGCAACAGGATCAGGCTCGGTTGAATGGCTAGTCCGCCCAGGCTCACCCAGCGCGCAGCACCATCAACCTGTGAGCCGAACAGAGCGGTCGCCAGCAGCGCGCCCGCCATGGTCATGATCGCACCGTCCGTCCATCGCTGACCCGCCGCCATAATGCGGCATAGCAGTGCCAGCATCGTCAGGCCCATAGCTAATGCGCTAAGGTTGATCCCAAGATAGCGCATCGGCGCGCCGGCGACTGCCATATAGACAACGCCAAGCACGACTGCGCCGATCGCGCAGATGATACCGAGAGAGCGAGGGCGACCTAAGATGCCGTCGAATGAAGCCCTAGTGATACCGCATCCCCGGACGCTGCGGCGAGGTCTGCACCAGCGACGATGCGCCGCAGCCGCATATCCAGCAATGACAGGGCGACATTGGCGGCACTTTCCTCCCGCGTATTCACCAGGAACAGGTCGCTTGCGCCCATGTCGAATCGGCGGCGTTCCGCCACGGCCATGTCATCGGCGCGCTGCTTTTCCTGTTCGG
>JAVBXL010000082.1 GCA_030824575.1 bacterium
CGACGATTGCCGCACCAGCATCAGCGCCAGCTGCCCCGCGAAAATCTCGTCATAGGCCAGCCGCTCGCGCGCCTTGGCGTCCGACGGATCGGCATGGACCCGCCCCAGCGCCTCCCGCCACGCGGGCCAGCCCTTGCGCGCCAGCAGGCTCGGCTCGATCCATTCCGGCAATTCCGGCGCCCGCGTCAGCGCCTGCGCCGCGATATCCCGCATCCGGTTGTTGGTCAGCCCTTCGGACAGGCCATAGACCGATTCGCGCGCCGGCACCGTGTCCGCTTCTTCGGGCGGCAGCACATAGTCGGGATGCACCATCTGGAGATTGTCGCCATAGGCCTCCAGCTTGCCGGACACGAATTTGGGTTCGTTGAGTGGCAACAGCTTGCGCGGCCAGCCGCTATTCTTCCCGAAATAGACGAGGGATACGACATTCGCCCTTTTGTCGATCGCCTGCACCCGGAAAGGGGCGCGCGGGCTGCTGCTCGCCTTATAATCCACCGGCGTCAGTATCGTGCCGATCACCCGCCCCGCGTCGGCCATGTCCAGTTCGTCGGTCAGGTGCCGGTCCACCCAGCTGACCGGGATATGGAAGGCGACATCGACCGCGCGCGCCAGCCCCAGCCGCTCCAGCGGACGGGCAAGCGCGGGGCCGATCCCCTTGAACAGGGATATTTCGGCAAAGAGCGGATTGAGAATATCGGGTCGCATGGCTATCTGCTGCGCTCTAACCTAGCCGGGGCAGTCATACAAATCCCCGATCGGCCATTTTGCCATGCCCGCAAAAGGAACAAATTGTGAACGACAATCCCCAGATGCGCCGCATCAAATTCCGGGCCTGGCATCGCGGCACGCGGGAAGCGGACTATACGGTCGGCGGTTTCTTCGAACGCTATTACACGACATGGAACCCGGAAGAAATCGCCTGGTTCGAACGGTTCATGGAGGAGCAGGATGCCGACATCATCGGCTGGGCGCTCGGCACCATCCCCGTTCCCGAAGAATGGAAAGGCCCGATGATGGACAAGTTCCTGAAACTCGATTTCGTGAAGATCGAAAATTGACACATCCTCCCCTGCAAGGGGAGGTGACAGGGCGCAGCCCTGACGGAGGGGTAGCAACCTCTCGATAGCGTGACACCCCTCCACCGCCTGCGGCGGTCCCCCTCCCCTTGCAGGGGAGGAATGATGAGCGAAATGATATGACCGATCTCCAGAAAATCCTGAAGGCGAAGGCGCCGCTCACTCTGTCGGGCGTGCCCGCCGGTTTCCAGCCC
The DNA here is from genome assembly GCA_030824575.1 of bacterium. GTDB lineage: Bacteria > Pseudomonadota > Alphaproteobacteria > Sphingomonadales > Sphingomonadaceae > Sphingobium. The sequence continues at coordinate 1,271 of JAVBXL010000082.1, forward strand.
TGGTTGCTGGCCGACATCGCCCGCGCGGCCGGCGCTGCGGGTGGCCGCGCCGTCTTCATCGCATCGGACGAGCAGTTGATGCGCGCCGTCGCGGACACGGCGCATTATTTCGCGCCGGAGATCGAAATCATCGAAATCCCCGCCTGGGACTGCCTGCCCTACGATCGCGCCAGCCCCTCGCTCCGCGCCGCGTCCGCCCGACTCGCGGGCCTCCACGCCTTGCAGGCCAAGCCCAAAGGCCCGCAACTGGTCGTCACCACGCTGGCCGCCATGACCCAGCGCACCCTGACGCCCTTCCGCGTCCGCCAACTGGTCGCCAAACTCGCGCCCAAGGAACGGATCGCCATCCAGAAGCTGGCCGAAATGCTGCAAGCGAACGGCTATGTCCGCACCGACACGGTGCATGACCGGGGCGAATTCGCCATTCGCGGCGGCATCGTCGATCTCTTCCCCGGCGGCGAGGAGATGCCGCTGCGCCTCGACTTCTTCGGTGACGAGATCGAGACGGTCCGCCGCTTCGACCCGTCCGACCAGCGCACGATCGAGAATGTCGACGGCTTCACCCTCCTTCCCGCGTCGGAAGCCCTGCTGGACGAAGACACGATCAAGCGCTTCCGTGGCCGCTACCGCGAAACATTCGGCGCGACCGCGACCGGCGACCCGCTCTATCAGGCGGTCAGCGACGGCCGGCGTCTGGCCGGCATGGAACATTGGCTGCCTCTGTTCGAGGAAAAGCTGGTTCCCCTGACCGATCACCTCGGCGAAGGCACCGTCCTCATCCGCGACCATGGCGTCGCCGGCGCAGCGGAAAGCCGGTTCGAGGCGATCCGCGATTATCACGCCAACCGCGTGCAGGCGAAATCGTCCGATCCCGGCTCCTATCGCCCGCTAAAGCCCGACGCCCTTTACCTGAACGCCGCCGAATGGGACGCCGCCGTCGCGACGCTCCCCATGCACGGCACGACCCCCTTCCACGAACCGGACAGCGCGACCGTCCTCGACTTCAGCGTCGATGGCCCCCGCGATTTCGCCCCCGAACGCGCACAGAACACGAACATCTACGAAGCGGTCGGCAAGCACATCGCCGCCCTGCGCCGCGACAAGAAGAAGGTCGTGATCGCCAGCTATTCCGGCGGCGCGCGTGAGCGCCTCTCCGGCCTGCTCGCCGACCATGGCGTCGCCCGCCTCGCCGCCGCCGACAACTGGCAGGAAGCATTGGGCACCGCCGCCAATGGCAGCGTGACGCTCA
>JAVBXL010000124.1 GCA_030824575.1 bacterium
CCGATCAGCCGAAATGATAGGCCTGGGCGATTTCCCCGCCCAGCCGGTTGGTCATCGACAGGCCGTGCTGCACCGTTTCATGCAGGCCGAAGCGAAAGATTTCCCCGCTGTCGAGCTTCTCCAGCGCAACGACCATTTCCTGCACGGTATCGTGGCAGGCGGCGCGGGCGTCATGCCAGCCGGCCAGGCGATTGAGCCGATAGGCCAGCTGGTCGTAGCAATAGGCGACGCTGCGCGGGAACATGCGGTTGAGCATCAGGAAATCGGTGATCTGCCAAGGCGTGTAGGTGCCGCCATAGACATGATGATAGGCGCGGCTGCCCGAGAGGGCGTGCAGCACCGATGTCCATTGATAATGGTCACGATTGCCGCCGATTACTTCGGTTTCGGGCAGCAGGACATAATATTTGACGTCAAGGAGCCGCAGCGTCATCTGCGCCCGCTCCAGCGCGGAGCCGCAGCGCAGGAAGTCGTGCCCTTCGTTGCGCAACTGGCCCGAATGGGCGGCGCCGCGGAAGGTCATGACGCGCGTCTTGACCCAGTCGATCAGCGCGGGAAGCTGCTGGCGCGCTTCGCCGACATCATAGCTGTCGAGCTTGCGCCAGCCGTCGTTGAGTGCTTCCCACATATCCTGCGTCAACATGGTGCGGGCCGACTTGGCGTTGGACCGCGCCTTGAGCAGGCAGGATCGGATCGAGCTGGGATTGTCGGCGTCCAGCATCAGGAAGGAGACGGCGTCGCTTTCCGTGACGGTCGTGCCTTCGGGGAAACGATGTTCCGCCCCGGTGGCGCGGACGACCGATCGCCATTCGTCGCGATGATGCGCGCCCGGCAGGATCGCCATGCGCTGCCCCATGGTCAGCAGCCGCGCGGTGGCCTCCGCCCGCTCCATATAGCGCGCCATCCAGTAGAGATTTTCGGCGGTCCGGCTCAGCATATGTGGGAATCCCGCAGAATATTTTCCGTTCGGGCTGAGCCTGTCGAAGCCCTGCCCTTCACTTCAAGGAAAGAACAGCCCCCTTCGACTGCCCGCCTGCGGCAGGCGCTCAGGACAGGCTTCGACAGGCGCAGGGCGAACGGTGGAGAGGCAGGTCCGTGTCCCATCATCAATCCTGCAACACCCAGGTATCCTTGACCCCGCCGCCCTGGCTGGAGTTCACCACCAGCGACCCTTCGGTCAGGGCGACGCGAGTCAGGCCGCCGGGGACCAGGCGGATCTGCTTGCCGACCAGGCAATAGGGGCGGAAATCGGCGTGGCGGCCGACCACTGCAGCCGGGCCGAGCGTCGGCACGGTCGACAGGTCGAGCGTGGGCTGGGCGATGAATTCGCCCGGATTAGCCTTGATCCGGGCGGCATAGGCGGCGACTTCGTCCTTGGTCGATTTGGGGCCGATCAACATGCCATAGCCGCCCGATCCATGGACTTCCTTGCCCACCAGTTCGTGGAGGTTTTCCAGCACATAGGCCATTTCGTCGGGCTTGCCGCACTGCCAGGTCTGGATATTGTCGAGGATCGGCTTTTCGCCCAGATAGAAGCGGATCATCTCCGGCACGTAGATATAGACCGCCTTGTCGTCCGCGATCCCCGCGCCCGGCGCCGACGCCAGCGTGACGCCGCCATTGCGATAGACGTTGAAGATGCCCGGCACGCCCAGCAGGCTGTCGGGGCGGAACACCAAGGGATCAAGATATTCATCGTCGATGCGGCGATAGATGACGTCCACCGCCTTCGGCCCCAGCGTGGTCTTCATCCACACCCGGTCTTCATCGACGAACAGGTCCGCCGGCTCCACCAGTTCGACGCCCATCAGGTCGGCGAGGAAGCTATGCTCATAATAAGCGCTGTTGAGTGAACCGGGGGTCAGCACGACCACGACCGGATCGCCCTTGCACGCCGGCGGCGCGACTTCCTTCAGGCTCTTGAGCAGTTCGGCGGGATAATCGTCCACCGGCGCGACTATCCCCTGCGCAAACAATTCGGGGAACATGCGCGTCATGATTTCGCGATTTTCGAGCATGTAGGACACGCCCGAGGGGGTGCGGCAATTATCCTCCAGCACTTCGAAGCTGCCAGGCCCAGTGCGCACGATGTCGATGCCCACGATATGGCTGTACACCTTCCCCGGCGGGGTGAAGTCGGCCATTTCCGCCAGATAGGCGCTGTTCTTGTAGATGATGTCGGCAGGCATGATGCCGGCCTTCACGATTTCGCCGCGATGATAGACGTCGTGCAGGAAGGCGTTCAGCGCCCGCGCCCGCTGGCGGATGCCCTTGTCCAGCACGCGCCATTCGTTGGCGGTGAAGATGCGCGGCAGCAGGTCGAAGGGGATCAGCCGTTCGGGATCGCCGCCCTCGCCATAAACGGCGAAGGTGATGCCGATGCGGCGGAAGATGGCCTCGGCCTCATCCATGCGGCGATTGAGTCCGGCAATGCCCGTTCGCTCCACCCATTTCTGCACTTCGTCATAACAGGGGCGTATCGAACCATCCGGCTCAAACATTTCATGGAAGGGCAATTGGACGTTCCTCCCTCAGCCACTATGGCCGGTTGTGCGTCGCAACATTAGGGCGCGGCGCAAACGGGATTGCAACAGAAAAATGACGCATGCCGCCCGTGCTTTCGTTATTAAGGGCTGGCGGGTCGGCGGGGGAATGGCGATGGGGCATAGAGGGCGGGATGTAGGGCCGTGGATGACGGCGATGCTGGCCGCCGCGGCGATGATGCTGGGCGGGTGCGCATCAACCGTGCGCGAACAGATATACAAGGCCGATGACACGCGGATCGACATCGCCCAATGGGTGAAGGCATTGCCCCGAGCGATCCCGGTGCGGACCGAAGATGGCGTGGCGCTGACCGGCTATTATTGGCCGGGCGACCCCGCTGACCGCGACGTCCTGCTCTTCTTCCACGGCCGCGGATCGCATCAGGGCGTGGCGGCGCGCTATGCCGAGCATCTGACCGGCCGGGGCGACCATGTCATCGTCGTGTCCTATCGCGGCTTTGGCGGCAATCCGGGCAGCCCGACCCAGGCGGGCCTGATGGCGGACGGCCGCGCCTATGTCGCGCTGGCGCGGCAGTTGGTGGGGCCGGACGCGCACGTCTTTCTGGTCGGCCATTCGCTGGGCGGCGCGGTGGCGCTGCATGTGGCAGCGACCGTCACGGTGAGCGGCGTCGTCACCCTGTCGACCTTCGACAAGCTGACCGAATCCGCACCGGCGGGCGTGGGCGCGCTGCTGCCCGACAAGTGGAACAATCTGGACGCGGCGACCAAGATCGGCGCGCCGCTGGTGATGATGCACGGCACCGCCGACGACCGGGTGGACATGGGCCAGGCCGCCGCGCTGTTCGCCGCCGCCCGATCCCCCACCGACTGGCTGATCGCGCCGGGCGCAGGCCATAATCCCGACATGACACGCATCACCCCGCTGGTCAGCGAAGCGGTGGAGGCCATGGATTCGGGCGCTTTGGCCCGCTATCCTGTGGCCTTACCCGCCGGATGGGACGTCCGGCGAAAATGATCGCGCAAGATTTGCGCAAACCCCGTTGACCGACCCGTCCTCGCTGCGTATAGCGCCGCCTCACCGCAGGGCACGGCCCTGACGGAGCCCATTGGGGCGGAGTAGCTCAGCTGGTTAGAGCAGCGGAATCATAATCCGCGTGTCGGGGGTTCAAGTCCCTCCTCCGCTACCATCGATAAGATACCTATCCAGATCTTTGTGTTTCTAAGGGGCAGACTGTGCTCGCAGAACGCAAGACGCAACTGGATTTTTTCGCACAGTCTGAAGGCACACGCGCATGACCGCGCTGTCCTTTGGCGATATCGCCGGTGCTTTTACACCGATGCATGTCCGCCACCCTCGGACGATCCAAATCTTATCCTAGCGGAGTATCCAGATGGCGCGCGAATCTCGTATGACCATGCCGCGCATCATTTGTCCGCCGTCCTCCCCGCCGGTGGTTCAGTCGCTATCCAATCGCCAGGTGGCGTCTCCATCAAAGGCCCATTATCAGTCGATGGCCTGATCACTGCTACCGATGATGTAAAGGTCGGCGCTGTCAGCCTCAAAAACCACAAGCATGACAAGGTGCAGGCGGGCCCCGCACAAAGCGGGACGCCGGTCTGATGGCGGGCATGCATCGCAGCCAGGGCACGACCATCGACGGTCTGGACCACCTCACCCAATCAATGACCGACATTGTGGCCACGCCGGTCGGTTCGCTGGTCGGACGCAGGGATTATGGTTCGCTGATACCCGGTCTGATCGACCAGCCCATGACGCCCGCCAACATCCTGCGCATCTTCGCGGCGGCCGCTCTGGCCCTCTCGCGCTGGGAAAACCGCATTCGCGTCCGTCGCATCCAGTTGTTGCCGGGCGATCGTCCCGGTGCCGCGTCCCTCACGATCGAGGCCGACCGTATCGGCGTGGCCGCATCCAACCGTTCCGCCCGTCTCGTCCTGCCCCTCCTCCGCTAGAGAAAGGTTTCCTCATGCCCTTCAAGCATGGCATTATCGTCACCGAAGTCACCAACGGCGCACGCACGCTGACCGCGCTATCCACCGCGATCATCGGCCTGGTCGCGATAGCGTCCGACGCCGACGCCGCAGCCGTCCCCCTGAACCGCCCCGCACTGGTGACGGACGTTGAAACGGCGATCGGCAAGGCTGGCGTCGCTGGCACCCTGGCCAAGTCGCTCCGCGCCATCGCCGATCAGTGCCGCCCGATCATCGTCGTGGTGCGGGTGGAGGAAGGCGACGACGCGGCCGAGACGGCTGCCAACGTGATCGGCACCACCACGGCTGAAGGGCAGAAGACCGGCATGCAGGCCCTGCTCGCCGCCCAGGGGCAATTGAATGTTCGCCCACGCATCCTTGGCACCCCGGTCTGGAAACGCAGGCTGTCACCACGGCGCTGGCGATCGTGGCGAAGAAGCTGCGCGGCTTTGCCTATGCCCGCGCGATCGGCGCAAATGTCGCGGCGGCCACCGCCTACCGCGCCAACTTCGCCGCGCGTGAACTGATGCTGTTGATGCCCGACTTCCTCGCCTTCGACACTGAAGCGGCAGCGAACGTCACCAGCTATGCCGCCGCCCGCGCGATGGGCCTTCGCGCGCAGATCGATGAGGCGGTCGGGCCGCACAAAACCCTGTCCAACGTCGCCGTCGCTGGCGTCGTCGGTCTTACGCAGGATATTCATTGGGATATCGAGGATCAGGCGACCGAAGCGGGCCTGCTCAACGCGTCGGAAGTGACGGCGCTCATTCGCACCGACAGCGGCTATCGCTTCTGGGGCAACCGCACCTGCAGCGACGAACCGCTCTTTGCCTTTGAGAGCACGGTGCGCGTGGCGCAGGTGCTGGCCGACACGATCGGGCGCGGCATGATGTGGGCGATGGACAAGCCGCTGACGCCCAGCCTGGCCAAAGACATCATCGAAACCGTCAATGGCTTCTTCCGCCAGCTGAAGGCCTCCGGTGTGATCCTGGGCGCAGAGGCCTGGTATGATGAGGCGCAGAACGACGTCGCGTCCCTGCGCATCGGCAAACTGAGCATCCGCTACAAATACACCGTGCCGCCGCCGCTCGAAGACCTGGGCTTCAATCAGGAAATTACGGACGAATATTTCGCCGACTTCGCAGCGCAGCTGACCGAAGGCTGATCGCCCGCCCCCGCACCATCCATCCCGCTATCGTTTGAAGGATCCTCGCTATGGGCATGCCCCGCACCCTCAAAGACATGATGCTGTTTAATGAAGGCCTCGCCTATCTTGGCGAAGTGTCCGCAGTCACCCTGCCCACGCTCACGCGCAAGATGGAGGAATGGCGCGGCGGCGGCATGGGCGGTCCTGTCGAAATGGACATGGGGTCCGAAGCGATGGAATTGCAATCTACCTTTGGTGGTCCCATGCGCGACATTCTGCGCCAGTATGGTGTGACTACGGTCGACGGCGTCTATCTGCGCTTTGTTGGTGCCTACCAACAAGAAGAAACCGGCGCGGTCGATACGATCGAGGTCATCATTCGCGGCCGCCACAAAGAAATCGAAATGGGCGACCAGGAAGTGGGAGAGGCGGGCGAATTTTCCGTCACCTCTTCGGTCGCCTATTACAAGCTGGTGTGGAACGGTCGCGCCGAAATCGAGATCGACCTGTTGGCGGGCATTGAGATTGTGGACGGCGTTGATCGCCGCGCCTCGATCCGCGCGGCGCTGGGCATCTACTGATCGCCCCCGGCACCTCGCCGGGCGGCCCCTCCCCTACTGATTGACAGGCACCCTCATGTCCGAACCTATCTTTCGCACCGTTGCGCTCGACACCCCGATCATTAGGGGCGAAACCACCATCGACAGCCTGCAACTGCGCAAGCCCCGCTCGGGCGAACTGCGCGGCCTCTCGCTTGTCGATCTTGGCCAGCTTAAGGTCGACGCGCTCAAGAAGATCGTTCCGCGCATCGCCATCCCTAGCATCACCGAAGCCGACGTCGATAACCTCGATCCGGCGGACCTTCTGGCGATCGGCGCGGAGATTGGTAGTTTTTTGCTGCAGAAGTCGCAACGTGCGGATGTCCTCGATCAGTAGATGACGCGATGGCGGACATCGCCATCATCTTTCACTGGCCGCCCGCCGCCATGGACCTGATGACCCTGCCCGAACTCATGGGTTGGCGGGAACAGGCGGCGCGGCGATCACGCCCACCCGACAAGCCGGGAAAGAAGAAACATGGCTGATCGCGACCTTCGCCTGCGTATGATTCTGGAAGGGCTCGACCGCGTCACTGCCCCGTTGAAGTCCATCACCAATGCGTCGTCGGCGGCGCGCAGGGATCTTGGCGAGACGCAAAAGCAGTTGAAGGCGCTCGACACGTCCTGCAAAAACAGGTCGGCCGCTACAAGGCCACGGAGGGGCGCTGGGCAGCTGATAGTCAGCAGCTTCAGGAAGCGCAGGCCAAGATGGCTGCTTTGCGCAATCAGCTTGAGGCGACCGAAGCGCCAACCAAAAAGCTACGCACGGAATTTGCGCAGGCCGAACGCGCCGCTGCCGCCCTCGCCACCAGGGTCGATCAGGGCGGCGATGAATTGCAGCAACTGTCCCGCCAGCTATCGGCCGCCGGTGTCGATGTCACTGAACTGGCGTCGCATGAAGATCGCCTGGCTAACCGCACCCATGAAGCCAACCAGGCGCTTCGCCAGCAACAGGCGGCCCTGGAGCGCGTAAACACCGCATCCCGCAACAGCGACCGCCTGAACGACATCAGTGGGAAGGCGACGGGCGCAGGCCTGGGCATGATCGCCGCTGGCACAGCCACCGCCGCGCCGATCGCGATGGCAACCAGGCAGGCGATGACGCTCGAAAGCGCGATGGCCGACGTGTCCAAGGTCACCAACATGACCGCGCCCGCGATCGAGCGGCTGTCCAACGACTTCATCGACATGAGCGAACATATCCCCATGTCAGCCGAAGGCCTGGCGCAGATCGCGGCGGCCGCCGGAGCCGCCGGTGTCGGCATGGACAAAATGGGCAAGCCCATGGCCGATCAGCGGCAACAGCTGCTCGCCTTCACCAACGACGCTGCCGAAATGGGCGTGGCGTTCGACATGACGGCCGACGTCGCGGGGGAGACGATGGCGAAATGGCGCACCGCCTTCGAATTGCCACAGGCGGGCGTCCGGTCGCTGGGCGATAAGGTCAACGCGCTCACCAACACCTTCGGCGGCAAGGCGGCCAATGTCACCGATATCATCACCCGCATCGGCCCCTTGGGCAAGGTCGCTGGCCTGGCCGCGCCTGAGATCGCCGCGCTGGGTTCGACGCTCGATTCGATCGGCGTGCCGAGCGAGGTTGCCGCCACCGGAATCAAGAACACGATGCTGGCGCTGACGAAAGGCGAAGCCGCCACAAAATCGCAACAGGCCGCTTTCGATGCACTGGGGCTGTCCGCCACTGATGTTGCCAAACGGATGCAGAAAGATGCCGCCGGTGCGATCACGGACGTCATGGAGCGGATCGGCAAACTCGACGCGGACAAGCAATCGGGGATCCTCACCCAGGTATTCGGTTCCGAGAGCGTGTCGGCCATCGCGCCGATGCTGACCAATCTGGACGGCTTGAAGCAGCGGCTTGCCCTGGTCGGCGACGAGAGCCGCTATGCCGGATCAATGCATGGTGAATTTCTCAACCGTATCGCCACGACGGAAGGTGCTACCGGTTTGGCGACCAACGCCCTGTCCGGCCTGAACATCACCATGGGCAAGGCGCTGCTGCCAACCGTGGCAAAGGTAGCTGGCATCGTGACGCGCGTCGCAGGTGCAATGCGCGGGTGGGCGCGCGAAAATCCGGTTTTGGCCAAAGGGATCATGATCTTTCTGGCCGCAGGCGCTGGCCTCCTCATACTCTTGGGCGGCATGGCCCTTGCCTTTGCAGCGCTGACCGCCGCCGCCGCGCCCCTTGGTATCGCGCTGCTGCCATTGCTGGCGATCGTCGCGGCCATCGCGGCCGTCGCGGCAGCGGTCTATCTGATTTACGACAATTGGGGCGCAATCGCATCGTTTTTCACCGGGCTTTGGAACGACGTCGTCGCGATCGTTAAATCCGCGATCGGCTTTATGAATGCCATTTTCATGGACTTCACCCCGATCGGCATTTTCATGTCCGCCTTTACACCAGTGCTCGGCTATCTGCGGAACTTGGACTTTGCAGGCCTTGGCCGCTACCTGATCGATGGCCTGATTGGTGGCATAACCAGCAAGCTGGCAGCCCTTAAATCCACGATCATGAATGTCGCCAGCGCGGTCAGCAATTGGTTCAAGCGCAAACTTGACATCAATAGCCCGTCTCGCGTCTTCGCCGAATATGGCGGCTTCATGATGCAGGGACTGGAAGGCGGCATCATCGGTGGCCAGGGCGGGCCGATCGACCGGATCAGAGCGGTCGCCGCCGACGTCACGCGTGCGCTGGCAATCGGCGCGGCCGTGCCCTCCATCGCGGGGGCGGCGACTGCGCCAGGCGCGGGCAGCACCGGCGCATCCGGCGCGCAGACCATCAATCACTACACGATCAAGATCGACGCGACGGGCGGTGCGGTGGCGCAAGACATTGGCGCGCAGGTGCGTGAGGCGATTGAACAAATCGAGCGAGAAAGACGCGGGCGCGGCTTTGACGATGAAGGGGATCATTGATGCTGATGGCGCTTGGCATGTTCCTCTTCGATCTGCCCACCCTCGCCCATGATGAATTGCAGCGCAAAGCGTCCTGGCGTCACGCGCGATCAGCGCGCATCGGCGCGCGCGACGCCACCCAATATGTCGGCCCCGGCGAAGAAACGGTCAATCTGTCCGGCGCAGTCTATGCGGAAATCACGGACGGCCGCGTGTCGATCGAGAATCTGCGCGCCATGGCGGAAACCGGCGAAGCCTTTCCGCTGCTTGATGGCACCGGCGCCATCTTCGGCGACTTCGTGATCGAGGCGATCGATGAACGCCATAAATATCTGATGAGCGACGGCCGCGCCCAGCGCATTGACTTCGAGATCGACCTGTTGCGCGTAGCCGGAGCCGACCCGGAAGAGGCGGCATGACCGATCGTATCAGCAACATCCCCGATTTCCGCGTGACGCTGGGCAGTGGGGCCGATCAGCGCGACCTGACCGGGGCGATGCGGCCCCGCCTTGTCTCCCTCACTTTGTCGGAAAAGCGCGGCGACGAAGCCGATCAGCTGGACATCATATTGGACGACAGTGACGGTCAGTTGGCCATCCCGCCAGAAGGCGCAACCCTGCGCCTCGCGCTAGGCTGGAAGCAGGGACGCAACGTCACCACCGGCCTGATCGAGAAGGGCAGCTTCAAGGTCGATGATGTGAGCCACAGCGGCCCGCCGGATCAGATCAGGATTCGCGCCCGAGCCGCCGACTTCACCAGCGACATCCGTAACCGCCGCGAACAGAGCTGGCGCGCCACGACCCTGGGCAAAGTCCTGACCGAAGTGGCTGGACGCAATGGTCTGTCCCCTCGCATAGCGCCCGATCTGGCCGCCATCGCGCTACCCGCTACCCACCAGAGCCGCCAAGGACGGGAGAATGATGCTGTGGCGACGGTGAAGGACGGGAAGCTGATCTTTGCGCGGAAGGGCGCTGCCACCACCACCGGCGGCGCGACATTGGCGACGATCGCGATTCGTCGGCAGAGTGGCGACGGTCACAATTGGCAGCGGCAGAAGCGCGACGGGCAGGCAGGCGTCACCGCCAGCTGGCACGATCGCAAGGCGGCTAGGCGCCAGACATTCACCGTCGGCGAAAAGGACGGCGCGAAGAAACTGCGCAAAACTTATCCCGACGAAGCGGCGGCACGGCGCGCAGCGATGGCAGAGCACGACCGGCTGAAGCGCGCGACTGCTACATTCGATTGCAAATTGGCGCTGGGCCGACCTGAAATTTATGTCGAAATGCGCGCAAATGTATCGGGGTTTAAGCCGGGGATCGATGGTAGTTGGCTAATCAGCGAGGTGAGCCATAGCCTCGATAACGGGAGCTGCTTTATTACGACTTTGAAGATGGAAGTCGATGCCGCAAATTAATCACCCTCTAGATCGCAGAATTTTCTACCATGTCGTAAAGTAATAAATCGACAAGTATGTGTTTCTCCAAGACCTTTCGCACTATCGGGTCGCGCAGGTCGATTTCGGTCGGCCCGTCGTTCCTGTTTGCATGCCGATCAAAAGGAGTATCGTTGTAGCCCGCCGCCATCGCCACTTGAGGCACGACTTCAGACAGTTGATCCAACGTACAAAAATAATCAAATTTCTTCAAATTATGAGCGATAAAACCTATATCTCTAAGCGATAAAGGATCAAAATTTCCAGAGTCGCCAATTATAAATCGAGATTGAAGATTATTTAAAAGATGATAGCCGTATGGAGGCAAATGCACCAAGAGCTCGTCTAACTGATGGACACTCCCTAAATCAGTCTGACCAATCATCTCAATTATGTCTTTAGATTCCCGGCTTAGATCATTCTTTTCAGCAAGATTGTGTTGAAGATTGTATCGATCAAGCCATTTTATCTGGCTCACAAGCTGCTTATAAGGGTCACGAAGCACAGTGAAAAATAGAGCCTGATCTTGAAAACGGGCGACGTGTCCATAAAAAAAATGACCGGAAACAAAATCATATTTGGAGATAAGGTCACCCGCCAATTTTCCAGAATATATGTCGTGCTCAGCAAATGTACGGCTTTTTTCACTACCAACAATCGAAGTGAAATACTCATTAACGGAAGATCCAGCAGTTTTCGGTATATGCATAAAAACAATTTTTTTATGCTTATCTTGGATTTTATTACGCTGAAGTTGAATTTTCATCGCTCGATAGCCTTGAATCTTTCAAATCTGTCGCGATATGCCGAAGAAATTGGTTTGATCCGAGATAATGACATTAACACTGTTTCTGCCCTATCATATCTACCAGCGGCAAACAGGAAATCGAATAGGACTGACAGTCTATTTCGGTCTGGCTTTCCACGCTCAATCGTTAGATCAGATACTATTTCGTCTATCATTTCATCAGAAGCTAGATGTAAACCGAAATTTGAGGGAAATTCGTTTCTTCCTTTTTCGATCACAATAATATTATGGTATCTGTGTATGCACTCTATCTTGGGCGAAAAACTGCTCACGTTTGCGTGAGGAAAGCGAACAAGTTTCTCCATATAATCTTGATCTTGAAATAGATCTGCGAAGAACCCTACAATTGTTCTCTCATGCTGATCAAGTCCACCTCCGAATTCTTCAAAGAAAGAGGTCTGAGTATCCTCAACAAAATACATGCCTTGATCACGAAGTAAGGGAAACAAAATGTTAAATGATGAAATAACGTCTTCCATCATGTGACTACCATCATCTATCACAACGTCAAACGGGCCATGTTTCGCCGAAACAGCGGTCAGGAATTCGGCGTCCGTTTGCGACCCTTGTTCAATTATGACTCTTGGGCCATAGTCTAGTTGTTTTTCAAAGACATCAATCCCCACAATGATCGCGTTGGGGAAAAAATCACGCCACATTGCAAGGGAGCCGCCACCATCAGCTGGATCCTTGTAACCACCGATCCCGATCTCCAGCAGTCGCACAGGCATCTGCCTCAGCTGGGCGAGATGCTTCCAATAAATATCCACGTAATTGTGCGGCCCATACTTATCTGTGCCATGCCTTATGGCCAACGACTTCAACGGATTAATCATCCAATTTAATCCTATCTGTCGATTTCAATCATAAATTGGTTCTGAGCGGCCGCAGCCATATCATCGAATACCTCATTGGCGTTTGTTTTATCATTAAAGAACCAGTCCACTCTCGGCTCTTGTATCAAATCGGTATCAGCAGTCGCGGCAGCTTTCAGGAGCAGCGAAACAGCGGTAGGGTCGAACGCAGTGAAGCTATATATTCCAGAGTGCAGCGCACTTGGATCTCGCCCTTCAAACCGGTTAGCGACCACCCGCAACCCGTGCGCCGCCATTTCAAGCGGGGGATAGCTGGGGTGCGGCGATATCATCAACGATACTCCCAATTTTGCTCTAGCCAATAGCGATCTATAATCATCTAATGACAACCGCCCCTTCACCTCGATATGGTCTGAACTTTTAAGCGAACGGCCAGAGAACTCCTCTCCGATCGCAATCCAGCGCCATGATCGCCAAAATTTGCGATCGCCTTTCAAGCATTCGCCAACTAATGCATCGATAAAATCCAAACTATTGCGAAGTGCATGCGGCCGAGAATACAGTAAAACTATATTTTCACGATCCCTGTACGGCGTAACTAACTCCGGTCGCAGCGCTGAATTGATAGGAGGCTTGTATACGGTTGAATGACTGGAAAGACTATGCGTTTTAAAATGATCTGCCAGTAAGGGCGTGTTGAAAACAGCAAATGTTCTATCAGTGTGATTATATGTGTCGTCACACAGCTTATATTTTGTAGACCATGCGTTGAAACCGCGCTCGTCGTCTTGAACTAGATAAAGTACCTTCCTTTTATGAATGGTTTTTTCAAAAAGAGCATCGGCTTGATCGATCAAGTCATACGATTGCGCGGCATTCCACCATGCAGATGCCACAAAGACATCCTGTTCTCGTAGCGTGAAAAATTCACGGCTTTTGTCACATCCATTCACAACCGAGAAATTTGCCGTCTCCGACTCCGCGAAATTATCTACCAATCGGTATCCTGCTGGGGGTGTGAACATGTTGCTCGGCGGCACGTCAGTCATGACGATCCTTCCGCTCCATCCATTCCCGAGACGATCCAACGCTCCCATGAAGAGGCGGATTGCTTCAGAAACGCCAGCGTACCCGACCGACATGTCGGCAGTTGGGATTAGAAGATTGAGCCGAGGTCCACCATGCGAACACGCAGCGACAAATTTCTTTGTTTCTGGGTGATATTGCTCCAGAATGCCCTCCCTGCTCCAGGCACTTGGAAGACGACGGGCCATGGCTGTCGCAACCGAATGGGTAAGATCGAGCCCCTCCACATAGCCCTGTGTCGTTGTACGGATAAATTGATGGCCTGAGAGTTCACAAATATGGAAAAAGCAGCGCTCGATTGCGTGAGCCAATGTGCCGTCCACTTGTCCGGCCTCCGGATCGAAGTGCGCCAAAGTCAATCCTAGGTCGAAAAACGGCTTGAGCGCGGCAGATTTAAACCAAAACATTGATCCAGATGGAAGCTCCGGAGAGGTACCTGAGGGTAGACTGCCCCCCATCGCGTTTACGAGGCGCTGCGCTCGTGTTCGGTTTCCGCCCCAATTTAGCAATGGCCCCAATGGAGCAAAATCAATCGGCGCTGACATGCCGACCTTGGGATCCTGTAAAGCGCTGAGATGAGTCGCAACGATTTCTGTCGTACCTGCGAGCTCTGAGTAAAGATATTTACGCCACTTCTCGAAAGCGGATGAGTAATGAGGTGACTTTTTTGTATGAATATGAAGACCATACGTAACCTCTTGTATCCTGTCAGAAAATCCAATCAGGAACGGTGCTATATCCCGACCTCGATTAGGCAATACCCTGACTTCAACCTCTAAATCACACAAGGTTGGCAAAACAATTTTGATTTCTTCGGCTTTGAAGCGCGTGTCAGTCGATATATATATTTTTGCGTTTGAAGGTAGGTTCTTTGCGACCGCGGCGACTTCGTGCAGAAGGTCTGTATAGTATACATGGGCAAACAAACCAACAGCACCGTTCATATTATTAGTGGAAGCTCGATTAGGTATTTTCAGCACTGGCGTATTAGCCATTTTAGTAATAGTGGTTTCTACCGCCTTGTCTCCAAAAGGCCGGATTCGCTGCCGCAAGAAATCCTTTATGTAGTGCTCTAAAACCGTTTCCTGGCCAGAGGAAGATGTATCGTGAGCAATAATGCCGTGCTCCAGAAGCGGATGTGTTTCGACCTGCTCCCGAAAACCTGACCGGACATAATGCTCCAGCGGCGGACATCCAGCCATGGCTACGTCCGGCCTCGCAGCCATATAGGCTGCATCCCAGAACAAAGGATGGGGTTTCAAATCCGACGTCGGCTGGTTAAGATAATCAGAAAGCAGCGTCACCTCAGAACCGTCAAACGGACGACCTTGTTGGTAGAACTGATTATCGAACAAGGGATGCGGGTTGATCTCCAAATGCGATTGAACATAGATCTCTAGTGAAGATAATCCGGGGCGCACGAATTCGCCCTGTTCAATCTGCTCCATGATGTAATCCGGATTTATCAAATCATGTGTTTTTACTTTTAACGTTGCTTCTCGAATAAGATAGGCTTGTAATACGACCTCGCTTGCACATGACAGGCGATTTCTCACTCCTTCACTGTCAAATAACGGATTTGGGTTATAAAGAAGTCGTATTCCTTCGTCTAAATAATGCCTTAAAATATCGAAATTTACATTATACTTTTTCTTGTACCAATCATTCCAGAATAAAAGTGAAGTCTGTATTGAGTCCTTAACTACGCATTTTAAATAAAACTGCAGAGCTTGATCTTTTCTTATGTAGCTATTTGCACTTACTAGAAAAGGATCAAAAATTGGATGTGGTCGCGCCCCGATAGCTTGACCTATACTAGAGAAATCAGATAACGCTCCTGATAAGCTCACATCACGGTCAAAATAAACCTTCGAGTATTCAACATAGAATTCAGGATCGAAAATAAAATTGGGCTTTAAACCTCTGAACCTTCCATTTAGATAGTAATGGGCAACTGGATCAAAAATCCCAACTTCATCATATGTCGAAATATAGTAATCGGAATCAAACAAATCAAAATCGGCGATCAACTCTGACGACATGTCAATACTGTCATCAGGTGACCGCAATATCTTGACAACTTTTTGTAGGGCCTCTTCTATGACTTCAATAGTAAGCAGGGAAATGAGCGATGGGTCGATTGGGAACTGGAACTTGAGCCGAAAGCCCGCTTCGCCCGAACCATGTCCCGCTCTTCGAATGTCATCGCGGTAGATATTAATTTTAGCCGAACCAATTTGCCATGCACCGACACGGGCAACGACCGAGTATAGACTTGGTTCCTCGACTCCCGTGAACCACCCACAGCAGCTCCCTTCATCCAAATAATCAATCCAGCCTTCGACTTTTTCCTGATCGTCCACGGCAAGGTCCACAATCATAATAGTATCTGGCGCGACCGATTTTGCAGCTGAAGGTTCTCGCCCAAAACCTGCATCAGATCGAGGAACCTCCGAGCTGGAGCCATCTGCACGCCGATCGTCATTCAGCTGATGGGTACCTCGCTCAGCGGCTGTGAAATCCCGCACATCGTCGTTCGGAGCGGTGCGGATTGAGCCCTTGGATGTTGTCTTATTCCTCGGCATCTTGGCCATATATCCCCCGTTCGATATTTTTGAACGCTACGGTTTCCAGCAAGAACTTGTCCACAAAGAAATTTCCTTTTGGCCCTTTCCTATTTCCTGTCCGACGAGCAATTAGAGAACGAATCGGGAACATCTGGAGGGGGGACAGGAAGGTTGTCAGGCTCACGCCGGGATGCGAATTCGCTTGCCCGACCTGCTTGGTCAGTTGTGCGACCGCTGTTCAGATCCGGGATCATCTTTGGCGGGAGATCGAGTCGCTGCTTCGCCTCCAGTCCGAACGCCAATGCCCGGAACGAGCGCGGCACGTCCAATTGAAGCGAAACCAGACGGCAGCAGTTGAGCAAGAATTCGCGCGGCTTCGGCCCGCGACGCTGTCGCCGGAACGGCAACGAGCATGGTTTGGAACATGTCGGCCAGCGCGTTTTCACTAGGCAGCGCCACGGATAGCGTTGCAAACTGATAGACGGGCAGGGCTGCCTCGATCTCACGGGCTTCCGGTTCGGCTTCTGAATTTGTTAGTCCTGCCAGCTTCATGACATCGGCAGGATCTATGCCATGGTTGGCAAAAACGGCCGCTACTTTCCGCGCGAAATCTATCGGAAGGAACGCCTTTTTGTAGGTATTTGGATTTTCATAGAGGGCGTACGACGAGTGCCCCATTTCCAACTTTTGGGCGGCCTGCCTCATCGAGAGAGAGGGGTGCGCGGATAACCGCAGCTTTTTCAGTTCGGGCGCAATCGACGGCATGTCCTGACTGTACAGATTTCCTGAACGAGTTATGGGCATAATAAATGTTGACAGGCGTCCATAAATAATGGACATCTGCGGCCATGATCAACAATCCCACCCTGTTCAACATGTTTGGCGGCATTCGACCGATGGCTCGTGCCTTGGATGAAGCCCCGTCGAATGTTTCTGCGTGGAACCAAAACGGACGCATCCCCGCCGAAAAACAGCCGCATGTTCTGGAAGTCGGTGTCGCGCTGGGCCTGCCCATTACCGCTGAACATGTCGTGTTCCCCCTCGGTCGGCCGGACGCCAACGATGGCCTGACCCTACCCGCCAAACCGAACGCCGTCGTTTGCGATCGGCGCGCACAAACGCAACGGCAGGACGCCGCATGACGCAGTTCCTGATGGTTAAGCCGCGTCAGTGCGGCAAATCATTTTCCCACGCACTGTTGGTAGAAATTCGCCTGCTCAATCTTCTGTTCGATGCCCAGCAACCGGTGTCGGTTTCAGACCTGGAAATGGCGCTACATTGCACCCGGCGTGACCTTTGGACCGCGTTCCGTAAACAGCATGTGCTGGGCAACGTCAAAAAGGGGCAGCCAGTCACCCTGACATCGTCCGCTCGCATCGCCATCCAGGCAGGCCGCTTCGCAACCCCAGCGGTGGCAGCATGACGATCTTGGACAACGAACAGCGGCAGTTGGCGTTGCGCCTTGCTGTAGAGGCCAGACAGCCAGAGCTGCGTCAGGAATTCTATGAATTCCTGACGGGCAAGAGCGACCAGACGCCACGCCAAATCATAGACGCAACGCTGGAGGCGGCCAATGTCAGCTAGGTTCGTGACCTCGCACGGTCATGAGCCAACGTTGGTAAAGTCCAAGGATAGTGCTTTCGTCTTTGGCGCTAACGCCGCCGGTCCGAATGATCTGCATAAGGTCGAACGCGACCCGTTCAACAGAGCCACTGTCGGCCGTGTCGATTTTTTCAGCCATAGTCATTCGTTTCGTGGTTGTTTCGCATCCTCCATTATGGCCGAAGCCGGAGAGGTGCCAAGCCTCTCCGGTGAAAGCCGCAGGATCATCGACGATCGCATTTGCCAGCCATACCGCTGGTATCATCACGCCATGTTTTCTGGCTGCGGCTTCGCCTTGATTGGCGTCATGTGCATGTTTGGACGGCCAGGCGCATGACCAAGACCCGCGCGCCGCTGTCCTTCGCCTTGGCCATCCATGAAATCACGACGGTTATCGGCACCACGACCGCCCGCCGCGTAACAGGCCGGGCCAAGCGCACCCTACAGCTAGGGCGCGAGGGCGGATACGACGCCACGCCCACCCTCGCCCAGGCCTATGCCCTCGATCGAGCCTATATCGAGGCTGGTGGCGACGGCCTGCCGCCGATCGTCGCCAGCTACCTGCGCCAGATCGAGGCGCACATGGCCGACACGGAAGCCTGCCTCCTCGCCCTGATCGACGACATCGCTGATCTGGCGCGCGAATCGGCCGACGCCGTCGCCGCCAGCATGGCCCTGACTCAACCGGGGGCCAGCCCCACGGCTATCCATCACGCTATTGCCGAAGCTGAACAGAGCGACGCCGCCATCGGCCGCCTGATTGCACGGCTCAAATCCTTCCTGTCGGCGCGGGGTCGGCAGGGACACTCCGGGGGTTCGGACCATGAATGACGGCCATAGGCCATTGAAGAATATCGGCGGCGGGCAACCCCGCATGCCGGGGGTCGACTGCCCCTCCTGTGGACAGCGTGCCTTTGCCCGACAGACCGGCAAGCGCTCCCTGCTCTACAGCGAGGTTTACTATGTCTGCCGCGATACGATGGCATGCGGCCATCATTTCGTGGTCGGCATATCGGTCCTGAGAACGGTGCGCCCTAGCTGCGTTGCCGAGCCGCTGGAGCGCCTGCCTATGACGACCTGGCGCAACGCGGCCAACGACCGCGCCGCCAACGACGACGGTACGCCCAGCGAGCCGGTTGCAAGCACTATGATCACCTGATCCCCCGCGCGGGCCACCCGCCCGCACCTTCCTTTTGAAACCGATCCACCCCGGCGACCCCCGCCGCCGGGAACGCCCTTTCCTTGCCTGATGTCAGGAGTATCCAACATGCATTACGTCGGACTGTCCTGCTCTACCCCTGCGACCTAGATCATCTATCCTTGGGACTATGTCTCTATGCGCCGCCGCGCCGCCGGCCTGTCGATCGAGCAGGTAGCCGTCGCGCTTGGCGGCCGCGTTCACCTGCGCCATTTGCGCGCACTTGAAACCCCCGGCCTTCGCCTGCGGCAAATTGTGGACCTGTCGCCGGTCATGGCCTTCAGCGCCGACGTCTACCGCCAGCTGGCCGACCTCCCCGCCCATCAACATCCCTCGCTTTGCATCGGTTGCGGCTGGGACGCGCACACCGATCAGCCGGATCGGCATGACGGATTGACGACCTGGTCGCGCGACCGGCCCGGCCATTGCACCCGCTGCGAACAGCAGGCCGCCGCATGAACACCCTTATCCGGGTCACCCTGATCTTCGCCGCCATCCTCGCCGCGCCCTTCATCATCGCCTGGGCGCTCACCAAACAGAAAGGAAACTGACCATGTCCGAAGGCAATGTAGCAGCCGACCAACTCCGTATGCTCATCGAACGCATCGAGCGTTTGGAAGAGGAAAAGAAGGGCCTCGGGGACGATATCCGCGATGTCTATTTGGAGGGCAAAGCGACCGGCTACGATCCCAAGATCATGCGCCAGATCGTCCGCCTGCGAAAGATGCAGCCCCATGATCGGCAGGAAATGGAGGCAATCCTCCCGACCTACCTCGCCGCGCTGGGGATGGAATGATGGAACAGCTTCCGCTCGACCTGCGCCCCCGCCGGTCCGAGCGGGAGCGCTCCATGCACCCCGCAGCCATCGCCCGCCGCGACCGCCAACGCGCAGCCGAACAGGGGCACGCCGATGCCCAGCGGAAATTGACGCAATGGCGTTGCGAACACCGCGCCGCGCTTCAGGCCGCCCTGGACAAAGAAAACGACCGATGAATCAGCAATCTATAGCGCCAAGCGCCCCTGCGCAAACCCGACCGATGAGCGCCAGCGTCCGTCTTGAACGCCGCATCGCCGTAGAGCGCATGCACGAACTGTCGCCACACGGCTGCCCGCCTGGTTGGTTGTGGCAATTCAGTTCCGACCAGCCGCACGTGTGGACGATGGATCGCGCCGGTGTGCTCTCCCGTTCTTGGGAATGGCTGTACATGATCGACTGGCGCGACGTGGCGGCGATCCGAATGGAATATGCGCACGGCCAGCCGATCGACCCAGCCGACCTCAATGACGAAGACTTGGATTGGTTCGGCGAATGCTGAAACCTTCGTGTGCCCGGCCAAGCCGTCCGCGCCGTTCATCTGGGTAGGCCGCTCTCGCCACATGCGCCGAATTGACCCCCTGCCCCCC
>JAVBXL010000175.1 GCA_030824575.1 bacterium
GTAGCGCGCCTGGCATCCAGTCACCTTAATTATCTGGAGTAAAACCGATGTCTTCATCCCGTAAATCCGCGCCTGCGCGCGAACCGCTCGACATAAATCTCGACTGCAAAGAAACGCTGTTATCTGGAGATCCAGATAAGACATAATCGTGCGGGCGGCGATCGACGGCCAGACGCTGTGGATTGATCCGACCGCGACCCATCGCGGCGGCCGGGGTTTGAACATCACGCCCTCCAATCTAGGTTATGCGCTGCCGATCCGCGACGGCCAGCAGACGCTGGAGAAGATGGAAGGCTATGCCGCCCGCGCCGGGAAAATGGACGTCGTGGAGCGGTTCGATGTGGACGAAGCCGCGCCGGTCGCGATGACTCTGCATGTCGAAACGCGCTATAGCGGCGGCATGGCGGACTGGATGCGCGGTCGGCTGGCGTCGCAGTCGGCGGCACAGATGGCGCGCGGCAACCTGGAATTCTACCAGAAGCGCTTTCCCGGCCTGGCCGAATCCAAGACGTTGTCGATCAACGACGACCGGGACGCCAATGTCGTCGTGCTAGGGGAGGATTACAGCCTGTCCAAGGTCGAGTTCGACAAGGGCAAGATCCTGTCGGACCTCAACACCAATGCCTATGCCATCAGCAACCTCGTGCCCTCCAAGCAGGCCGGCCCCCGCACGCAGCCGCTGTATCTGTCCGCCAATATCGACCGCAGCCAGTTGATCGAGGTTCATGCCAAGGATCGCCGCCTGTGGGCGCCGGACGATATTGAGATGAAGGCCGACGGCCTGGTCTTTTCCCGCAAGTCGGTGCGCGACGGCGATGGCGTCCGCATCGCCTATCGCCTGATCAATGACGACAACAATGTCGTTCCAGCCGCGCAGGCCACCGCAGTCTATGCCATCAGCGACAAGATCGGCGATGAAAGCGGTCTGCGCTTCTTCATCGACAAATCCTCCCGTCCGTCCGCCACGATGGGCGCAATCGACCCCGCAGACATGCAGCCCTATCGCGCCGAACTGGACCGGATCGTCGCCCTGATGGGTGAGAAATCGGATCAGGCATCGAAGGTCGAAGCGCTGTCGATCGCAAACCAGCTGGCGGAAAAGCCCCAGCGTCCGTCCGCCATTGCCGGATTGCTCGACGGGTTGAAGGGGCTGATCTTGGCAGGGCTGGGTCGCAATGCGCCTGCCAAGGCGGCCTTGCTGTCCAGCCTGGAACAATATCAGGGCAATGCGGACATGATGCGCACGCTGATGGCCATTCAGCTGAATAGCGACGAACCCGCCGCCTTGTTCAAGACGATGAAGGTCGCGCAGACGGCCCAGCCTGCGCTTATCCAGAATTTCGACATGGACTGGATGCGGTTCATGCAGCAGCAGATACGCACGATGCCCGAAGGACAGCGGCAAAATGCGCGTCATGAACTGTGCATCCTTCTGGCCGGCAGCGGTTGGCATATGGAACCGCGCACGGTGGAAGGCGTCAGCATGCTGGGCTGTGCGATCCAGGGGCAATTGCAACGCGGCAATGTGGCCGAAGCGCGCAAGCTGATCGCGCTGCAACCATCGGCCGATACATTGGCGAGCCTGGCGATGGACAAACGCTATCAGGCGATCTGGCCGGACCTGGCGAAGGGGCAGGCGGATGGCTTTGCCAAGAACATCGAGCAGGCTATCGTCACCGCCAAAGCGACAGTAGCCAAGGCGCCGGACGATTTCGGTGCCGCGACCGGGTTGATCCAGGCGCTGCGCACAGCCGGCAAGGCACCGGAAGCCATAGCGGCGGGCAAGCTATTGGCCGCGCGCAGGGACAAGATCGAAGCGACGGGCGACATCGCCTTCTGGTTCGTCAACGAATATGCCTATGCGCTGGCGGACGCGGGCAGGACGGACGATGCCATCGCGCAGATGGACGGGCTGATGGCGTTGGGCGTCGACCAATATCCGACCTTGGTGTCCCAGGTCATTAATCGGGCAGAGATGTTCAACCATGGCGACAGGCCGGAACAGGCGCTGGCGGCGCTGACCGAGGCGGAAGACAAATATGCCGCCCATGCCAGCATGTTCGGCAAGATGTGGATATGGGCTGGCAAGGCCTGCGCGCTGCGCAACCTCAATCGCGGCGAAGAGGCTAAGGCCTTGGAAGAAAAGCTCGTTACCGGCCGCGACGATAATACATCGGCGGTCACCATGGCTGCGGCATGTCGTGGCGACCAGCCGATGATCGAAAAATTGCTGATCGAACGGCTGGACAAGCCGGAGGATCGGGCCGCCGCGCTGGGCCTGTTCACGCGGTTCAAGGCGCAGCCTGCGCCATCGCGCTTCGACGCAAAGCTGGAGCAGGTGATGGCTGCGGCGCGCGCCGCCCCGGCGGTGAAGGCTAAGTTCGGCGAATATGGCCGCGTAGTCGATTTCGCCGGCAGTAAGGCCTATTGGGGCGCGTTCTGACGGAGCTTCGGGGTCATCAGTCGGCCATGTAGAAGTCGCGCAGCGCCCGCGCATCGTGCAGGGCGTTGTGCGGCACGCGGCTGTTGGCGGCTGCGCTGAAACCGGCGGCATTGATGAGTTCCATCCGCAGCCCGAAGTCCACGCCCGCCATCTTGCCCGGCCCGGTCACCAGCAGGGCGCAGAAATGCGACAGATCCTCCGGCCAGTCGGCGATAATGATCGGATCGCTGTCCCCTTCGAGATAGGCGGCCACATGGTCGGCGGCTTCGACCCGGCCCAGTTGCAGATCGATGCCGGGCGGGACATGGCGCAGATAGGGGATGACATGCTTTTCCACCCAGGGTTCGATCTCCTCTGGCAGCGGCAGCGTTACATAAAATTCCTGGTCACCATGTTCGGGAACCAGTGCAACGCTGATCAGCATGCCGCCAAAGCCGTTGAATTCGGTGTCGAGGAAATACCGCATGAAAGGAAAAACTGCCTGCCAGTGAGAGGGCGTCGAAGGGGGTGACGCAGGGTTGCAGGTGCCTGTAGCATTTGCGTGACGGATGCCAAGCTGCCATGCGCGTCGCGCGTGGCACTCATAGGACGAATGGCGTGCCGCAGATGGAAGGAAGCGATCATGATCCCGCGGGAATATCTGGATTCGGCGCAGGTGCCGGGCGGGCAGGAACTGAAACTCTATCGGCGCGGCGCCGATCATATGATCGTGCTCGACCGCAACGAGTTGATGAGCAGTCGGATGAGCGGATCGGAAAAGCAGTTGGCGCTGATGACGATCGAACGGTTGCAGGGGCGCAAGGCACCGCATCTGCTGGTCGGCGGCTATGGCATGGGCTTCACCTTGCGTGCGGCACTGGGCGTGCTCGACGGATCGGCGCGCGTTACCGTGGCCGAACTGGTGCCCAAGATCATCGAATGGGCGCGCGGGCCGATGGCCGATCTGATGGCGGGATGCCTGGACGATCCCCGCGTCGAACTGCTGATCGATGATGTCGTGCCGGTGATCGCGGCGGGCCAGGCGACCTACGACGCGATCCTGCTGGATGTCGACAATGGCCCTGACGGCCTGACCGCCGCGGCGAACGATCGGCTCTATTCCGCCAGCGGGCTGGCAGTCGCCAAAGCGGCGCTGAAGTCTGGCGGGATATTGGCTGTGTGGTCGGCGGGATCGGACGATCCCTTTACACGACGCCTGCGCAATGCGGGTTTCGAGGTAGACGAGGTCGCGGTCAAGGCGCGCGACAATGGCAAAGGGCCGCGCCATGTCATCTGGTTTGCGCGGAAGCGATAACCGGTCCCAGTCCGTTTCGACCCTTAATGGAAATCCCGTGATCGCGGCAATATCCGCACGTCCCTGGGATGCCTGCGCGGCGATGGGGCAGCACGCGCTTGGACCGGATAGGTAACTTCATCCCCGCGCATCATCGGCTGTTCCTGCAACCAGTCCAGCGCGCGGCTGGCGTCGGTGACGCGATCGACCATCAGATGGACGACATTTTCCTTGCTGCGCTGGACTTCGCCTTCGATCAGCATAAGGCGAGCCGCCATCACCGCGCGCCGCTGCTTCTCCATCTCACGCGCCCATAGCAGGGCGTTGACGATGCCGCTTTCATCCTCGATCGTGATGAAAACCGCATTGCCCTTGCCCGGCCGCTGGCGGATCAGGACCACGCCTGCCACCTTCACTTTCGCGCCATCTTTGGCGCTATTGACCGATGCGCAGTCGATGACGCCGCGTCTGTTGAAATGGTCGCGCAGAAACTGCATCGGATGCCCCTTCAGCGACAGCCTGTGGGTCTGGTAATCGATGGCGACCTCTTCGGCCAACGGCATCGCCGGCAGCATCGGATT
The DNA here is from genome assembly GCA_030824575.1 of bacterium. Classification (GTDB taxonomy): domain Bacteria; phylum Pseudomonadota; class Alphaproteobacteria; order Sphingomonadales; family Sphingomonadaceae; genus Sphingobium. The sequence continues at coordinate 4,298 of JAVBXL010000175.1, forward strand.
GGCTTCGCTGCCGAGTTCGGGCAAATCCTGCGCGGCGAAGAGGGGCAACTGGGCCGGCGGCACGCGACGCGCGTCCCACCCCGCTTCGCGACGGCTGCGGCCGATCGATTGGAGCGCGTCGGCGTCCGCCAGCAGATGCAGCGCGCGCGCGGGCATCCAGGCGCGGCGAGCAATATCCTCCATGTCGCGCAGGGCGCTTTCCTGCCGCGCCGCGATTAGCGCCTTGGCCCATTCTTCGCGGAATCCATCAATCTGCTTGAGGCCAAGGCGCAGCACTCGCTCCCCTTCCAGACTGCTATACCAGTCGCTCGCCTGCACATCGATCGGCCGCACTTCAACGCCATGCTGCTGCGCGTCGCGGACCAGTTGCGCGGGGGCGTAAAAACCCATCGGCTGGCTGTTGAGCAGCGCGCAGGTGAAGACGGCGGGGTAATGGCATTTCAGCCAGGAGGAGACATAGGCGAGCCAGCCGAACGCCTGCGCATGGCTTTCAGGGAAACCATATTCGCCGAAGCCCTTAATCTGTTCGAAACAGCGTTCGGCGAAATCGAGCGGATAGCCGCGCGCCGTCATGCCGCCGATGAACTTGTCCTGCCAATAGCCCATCGTCCCGCGATTGCGGAAGGTCGCCATGGATCGGCGAAGGCCGTCTGCTTCCGCCGGCGTGAATTTGGCGGCCACGATCGCCAGCCGCATAGCCTGTTCCTGAAACAGCGGAACACCGAGCGTCTTTTCCAGCACGTCCTTCAATTCGTCGGGATTGTCGGGTGGCCCCGGATAGTCCGGTGTTTCTTCCTTGTTGCGTCGCCGAAGATACGGATGGACCATGCCACCCTGGATCGGACCGGGCCGCACGATCGCGACCTGGATGACGAGGTCGTACAACTCCTTGGGCTTCATGCGCGGCAGCATGGAAATCTGGGCACGGCTTTCGACCTGGAAGGTGCCGATGCTGTCGCCCTTTTGCAGCATGGCGTAAGTCGCTTCATCCTCCAGCGGCACCCTGTCCAGAGTCAGGTCGCCCAGGTCATGCAGCCGCATCAAGTCGAAACTCTTGCGGATCGCAGTCAACATGCCGAGCGCCAGCACATCGACCTTCATCAGTTTCAGCGTGTTGAGATCATCCTTGTCCCATTCGATGAAGGTGCGGTCGGGCATGGCGGCATTGTGGATCGGCACCAGTTCGTCCAAGCGCCCCTGGCTCAGCACGAAGCCGCCGACATGCTGCGACAGGTGGCGGGGATATTCGAGCAATCGGCTCGCCATGTCGCGCAGACGGGCGAGTTCGGGATTGGCGGGATCGAAGCCGGCTTGGGCCAGTCGGGCTTCAGGCACTTCCTGATCCCCGCTCCAACTGCCCCAGACGGTGCCGGAAAGGCGCGCCGTCACATCCTCGGTCAGGCCAAGCGCCTTGCCGACCTCGCGCAGAGCGCTGCGCTGGCGGTAACGGATGACGGTCGCGGCGATGCCGGCGCGATCACGTCCGTATCGGCGGTAGATATATTGCATCACCTCCTCGCGCCGCTCATGTTCGAAATCGACATCGATGTCGGGCGGCTCGTCGCGCGCTTCGGTCAGGAAGCGGGAAAAGAGCAGCTTCTGCTCGACCGGGTCGATTGGGGTAACGCCCAGCAGATAGCAGACCAGAGAGTTGGCGGCAGACCCCCGCCCCTGACACAGGATCGGCGGATCGAGGCTGCGGGCATAGGCTACGATGTCGTGGACGGTCAGGAAATAATAGGCATATTGCTTATGGCGGATCAGGCGGAACTCGTCATTCAGCACGTTCCGATAGGCGGGCGGCAATCCGTCGGGAAAGCGCGCCTTCGCCTTTTCCTCAACCAGATGTTCGAGCCAGTCTTGCGGCGCCCAGCCCTCCGGCACCGGCTCATGCGGATATTCATAGACCAGTTGGTCCAGGTTGAAATCGATGCAGCCCAGCAAGTCCTGCGTCGCGGCGATCGCCTGCGGGCAGGCGGCGAACAAGCGCGCCATTTCGGCGGGGGTTTTCAGGTGACGCTCGGCATTGGGAGCAAGGCGGCGGCCCGCAGTCTGAATCGTCAGCCCTTCGCGGATGCAGGTCAGCACATCCTGCATCGGCCGGTCCTCCGCATCTGCATAGAGGGCGTCATTGGTGGCGATCAACGGCACGCCGCATTGCGCTGCGAGTGTCTGCCGCCGGGCCAGCATCCGTGCATCACGCCCGGATCGCCCCATGGTCGCGGCGAGCCAGAGATGCCGGGTAAGCACCTGCAATTGCGCCAGCAGCGCTGCGTCACCGTCCATCGCGATCAACGCCATGTCCTGCGCATGATCGATCAGGTCCGACAGATTGAGTTCACATGTCCCCTTGATCGCGCGGAGATTGCCCAGTGTCAGCAACCGGGTCAGCCGCCCCCAGCCGAAACGGGTGCGGGGATAGGCGATGATATCGGGCGTGCCATCAGCAAAAACCAGCCGGGCGCCGACAATCAGGCGCATGGTCACGCCCAGCGGCTTCAAATCCTTGAGCGCCTGATGCGCGCGCACCACGCCCGCCACCGTATTGCGATCGGCGATACCGATGCCGGTCATGCCCAGATGCGCGGCCTGCTGCACCAGGGCGGCGGGATGAGACGCGCCCCGCAGGAAGCTGAAATTGGTGGCAGCCACGACCTCTGCAAAGTCGCTCATGCGAAGAGGCCGTGCAGATACCAGCCAATGTCGGCTTCCTCGCCAAACAGGCCATGGCGGAACATCCAGTAACGGTGTCCGTCGCTATCCTCGATCCGATAATAGTCACGCGTCTTGCCTGCGCCACCCGGCTGATGTCCGTCTCGTCTGCGCCACCATTCGGCCGCGATCCGTTCCGGTCCTTCGGCCAGCCGCACTTCATGCAGGCGGTCGCGCCAGCGGAAACGCTGAGGCGGGCCATCGGGCACGCCGGCGATCACCGCCACCGGCTGGGGCGGGTCGAACAGCAACAGCGGCCGGGGCGGACGATCCTCTGCTATCGGCCAGGGCTGCGGCCGGGACTGCGTCGCCGGGACCAGCCGTTGTGCGCCTTCGGGGATATGCCGGTCGCAGGGCTGGAGGCGGCGGACATTGTCCGGGCCGAGGCGGATGCCGAGCCGATCGATCAGCGCAACGATGCCATCCTCTGCCACCTGCGCCTCTCCGTCCATCGCCTGTTGCCGTTCGGCCAGCGACTCCACGCGCGGCACCGCCAACAACACGGCGTCGAAGCCGAAACCGGGGTCAAGCGGATCGGCCATCGTATCGATCCTTTCCCGCAACAAGCGCAGCACGGCGGCGGGATCGCGCACCGGTTGCCCGGTTTCGATCGCCAGCCCTTGCCGCGCGCCATCGCTGCGCAACAAACGGATGACGAACCGTCGCCCACCCAGCTTGCGCGCCTCCATCTGCCGCGCGGCCTGATTCAGCAAATCCTCGATCACGTCCATGACATCCTCGGTCCGGGCGATCGGTTCGGGGAAGCGCGCCTCGGCGCGGATCGGGGCCGATGGACGGCGCGGCGCGATCGGGCTGGGCGCTTCGCCCAATATCTGGCGCAGCCGGGTGACCGCCTGCTCGCCGAAGCGGGCGGCGATCATGCCCATGGGCCGCTGGGACAGGTCGCCGATGCTACGCAGGCCGGCCCGGCGAAGGGCGGCCAGTGCGCCATCGTCCAGTTCCAGCGCCGCGACCGGCAACGCGGCCACATCGCCTCCGCCATACCGGGCCAGCGCGCGGGCCGCCATGGCGTTGGGACCAAAGGCATGGCGACTGGCATAGCCGGCTATGGCCCGCGCCTGTTGCGCAAGGGCCTTGGGACCGCCGAACAGATGGCCGCAACCGCTGATATCAAGGATGAGGCCATTCGGCGCATCCAGCGCGACCATGGGGGTGAAATGCCGCATCGCCTCCAGCAAATGGTCCAACGCCTGCGCATCGGCGACCGGATCGGCCGGGCGCGTGACGAGCGTCGGACAGCGCGCCCGCGCATCGGCCAGCGTCATGCCCGCCGCCAGCCCCTGTTCGACGGCCTGCCTGTCCACCGCCGCCAACCGCAGCGCACTGCCGACCCGCGCCACGAGTGCCAGAGGTTCGGGCGCTACGCCATCAAGCGACCTGTCGCTGGTCGGCCCCATCGTCGCCCGCATCCGTTCGCAGGCGAGAAAAGGGAACCACAGCGCCAGGCAAAGGCGCTTGTCCGTCTGCATCCCTGAAACATCCACCTTCACTATCCCATGTCAGCCGCCAGCGTCCGCCCGCAGGGCCACCACGACAGCGGAGCAATTCGGCCTCGATCGCCGGCCATCCGGGGGCGTCCGCCTCCAGTGCGACGGAGGGCGCGCTTTTGATGGTCCAGCGGGTCTGCGCGCCGCTCGATCGCGGTTCTGCATCGCCTCGCAGCAATAATATGCACGCGCCGGAGGCTTCCGCCGCCAGCACCAGCCGGCGGCTAGCGGTCAGGTCATAGTCGACAAACCGCCCCTCGCTTTCCATCAGCACCGCCGCCACGCCTGCACAGCGCGCCGCCTCCAGCCCGGCGCGCAGCATATCGACCTCAGTCCTTGTCTCCACGATCGTCAGACGACTGGGCTGGATACCCAGCGACGCCAGTCCGTCGCCCGAAAACAACATCGGCAGGCGTTGCCGACGCGGTGTACGCAGGGCAAAGATCGCACCTGCGCCGGCCAGCGGCCCTTGCGTCAGGGCAAAGGCCAAGGCGGCAGCCCGGTCCTCAGCCTGGCTGTGAATTTCATGCAGATGTCCCTGCTCAAGCGCCGGACAAGACGCTTGCACTTCGGGCGCATGCCGTCCTGCCAGACGCGCGCTGCTGATGGGACCATGGGCTGTCATATCTAGAATCACTCGCTATGTTCTCTTTATGTTCTATATGCGAGCATTCGTCCAGCATCGAAAAAGTGCAAGGAAAGGACGATTTTTTCACCGGTCGATAATGATAGATAGATAGTATAACTTTGAAACATGATGAATTTATCGTAATATTACGACATTCATAGTAATATTACGAAATTCTTGTTTCCAAAAAGACACATTGCCTGAAAAGTCGTTGTTTAACAAAAGCGCAATATTGACGATATGCGCCACGCCAAGGCACATTCATCCCATCAACTCGATGCAGCCCCGATAAAACTGCACGGGTCGCATATAGCGCATCGAAGGGAGCATATCATGACATCGGCTGAATTTTGCAGGCGCCTCCTGGCGTCGACGGTCCTGCTCGGCCTGTCGACCCCGGCCCTGGCCCAGAGCGGCGCACCGGAAGACAGCGCCGCGCCCGCCGAGACGATCGTCGTCACCGGATCGCGCATCAGCCGCCCTGACCTGCAGCAGGCATCGCCTATCGCGATCATCAGCAGCCAGGAACTCAAGCTGAGCGGCAAGGTGAATGTCGAGGCGATCATCAACGACCTGCCGCAACTAATCCCCAGCACGACTGCGGCGTCGAACAATCCGGGCGGTGGCGTATCCACTGCCGATCTGCGCGGCCTGGGCGCCACCCGCACGCTCGTTCTGGTCAACGGCCGCCGCTATGTGTCCTATGATTCCAATCAGGTGGTCGACCTGAACACCATTCCGGCCGGCCTGATCGATCAGGTCCAGATCGTGACTGGTGGCCGATCGGCGGTTTACGGGTCGGACGCGATCGCGGGCGTCATCAATTTCGTGATGAAGCAGAATTTCGAAGGGGTGCAGGCCAACGCCAATTACCGCATTAACCAGGCGGGCGACGGCGGCACGTTCAACACCAACCTGCTGATGGGCGGCAATTTCGCCGACGGCCGGGGCAATGCGACCTTCTATATCGACTATACCAAGCGCGACGGCGTGTTGCAGGCCGGGCGCAGCTATACCAAGCAGGCCTATACCGACGATGGCGACGGCGGCCTAGCGGCGGGCGGTTCCGGCTCAATCCCCGGCACCCGTTTCGCGATCGGCGGCGTGCAGCGCAAGTTCGAGAGCGACGGCAGCTATTCGGCCTATAATTCCGGCACCGACGCCTACAACTATGCGCCCGACAATTATCTGCAGGTGCCCCAGAAGCGCATCCTGCTGAGCGCCCAGACCCATTATGAAGTCAGCGATCACCTGACCGTCTATGCCGAGGGGCAGTTCATCAACAACCGGGTCAAGAACCGGCTGGCCTCCACCCCCTTCACCGGCACGGTGGAACTGGACAATGACAGCAGCTTCCTGTCGTCGTCGTCGCAGGCGCTGCTCCAGGGGCTGGACAGCGATGGCGACGGCTATACGACCGCATCCATCTATCGCCGCATGAACGAGGTCGGGCCGCGCCTTTCGTCTGTGGACAATACCGCCTATCGCGCCGTCATCGGCGGTCGCGGCGCGATTGCGGGCGACTGGAACTATGACGGCTATTACAGCTATTCGCGCACCAAATCGATCGAGACGCAGACCGGCAACGTGTCGCGCAGCCGGGTCGAGCAGGCGCTGGCCACCACCTATGACAGCGACGGTAATCTGGTCTGTTCCGACACCAGTAACGGTTGCGTCCCGCTCAACATCTTCGGCGCGGGCAACATCAGCGACGCGGCGGCGGCGTTCATCGCCATCCCGGTGAAGAATGTCAGCACCATCACCGAACAGGTCGCCAACCTGTCGATCACCAACGGCAATCTGTTCGACCTGGGCGCTGGCCCTGCTGGCATCGCGTTCGGCGCGGAATATCGCAGCGAACATGGCAGCTATGATCCCGACTATGCGCTCTCGTCAGGCGACGTCGTCGGCTTCAACGCAGGCGAGGGGCTGTCGGGCGGCTATAATGTGAAGGAGCTGTTCGCCGAAATCGACGTGCCGCTGCTGGCGGACATGCCGCTGGTCCACAAGCTGGCGTTCAACGGCGCCTATCGCTTCTCGCGCTATTCCACCGCCGCAAAGTCGGTCAGCACCTATTCGGCAGGCCTGATCTATGCGCCGGTGCAGGACATCACGCTGCGCGGCCAATATAGCCGGGCGGTGCGCGCGCCCACGGTAGCGGATCTCTATTCGGGCCAGTCGGAGGGTTATCCTACCGCCAACGATCCGTGCGAAAATGCCGCCGCGCTGACCAACGCCAACCTGACGTCGAGTTGCGTTGCGGCTGGCGTGCCGTCCGCGCTGCTGGGCACCTCGCTCAACGGTGGCAGCACGCAGATCCAGTCCTATAGCGGTGGCAATAGCGACCTTGGCGTCGAAACCTCCGACACCTGGACCGGGGGCGTGATCCTGCAACCGCGCTTCCTGCCGCGCTTCACGATGACGATCGATTATTACCAAATCAAGATCGCCGACTATATCTCCACCCCCGGCACCGCGAACCTGATCGCCGCCTGCTATGGCACGGCGGCCAATGGCTGGACGCCCTATGACAGCAGCGCCTGTTCGCTGCTGCCGCGCAACGCCAACAGCTATGCGATCGAAGGGGCGCAGAACCTGTTGGCCAACACCGGCGGGCTCAAGACGCGGGGCGTCGATTTCGAGGCGCGCTACAGCGTCCCGCTCAATTTCGGGATATTGGGCGCCAAGACGGGCAAGCTGGATTTCCGCATTTCCGGCACGCGGCTGATCCAATATGATCTCAATCCGCTGGCGGCGATCCCGGAACTGACCCAGAAATGCGCGGGCAAGTTCGGCATCTATTGCGGCAACCCCTATTCCAAGCTGCGCCTGAGCAACCGCGTCACCTATAGCAGCGGGCCGTTGACCCTGTCGCTGACCCACCGCCATCTGTCGAGCGTCAAGGATGATGACGATACGACCGAATATAGCGTGGAGAAGATCAAGGCCTATAATCTGTTCGACCTGGGCGCGCAGATCGACGTGACGGACAATTTCGGCTGGACCATCGGTGTGAACAATATGTTCAACAAGAAGCCGCCGATCCTAGGCGACAACCAGGAACAGTCGAACACCTATCCGTCGACCTATGACGTCTATGGCCGCGCTTTCTTCGTCAATGCGTCGGTGAAATTCTGATCCCTTTGGCCGGGCGCGGATGCGCCCGGCTATCGGCCAGCTGTCGGCGGCGGGCGGCGGTGGTGGCGGCCTAAACCGGATCGGCATCAACGCGCCCGCGTCGGGCCAGGTGATTGCGCGCAGCGTCGCGCTGGGCCAGTCGGTCGACGCCAATGCCGAACTCTATCGCGTCGCCAATCTGTCGACCCTGTCGCTTTCGCTCCATCTCCAGCCCGCAGATGCTGGCCGGGTCAGGCCGGGAAATAGCATTCTCGTCACCGCACCGGGACGGCAGGCGACTGCGCGGGTTCGCTTCGTGTCGCCGGTGCTGGACGCCCAGACCAGGCTGGTGCCGGTGGTCGCGTTGCTCGACAATCGTGACGGCCAGTGGCGCGTCGGCGAACCGGTGACCGCAGCGGTGCAATTATCCGGCGAAGGTGGCGGCAATGCGGTCAAAGTGCCGTCTACCGCGGTGCAGACGGTCGAGGGGAAGCCCGTCATCTTCGTGCGGACGCTAGAAGGGTTCCAGGCGATGCCCGTCACGCTGGGCGATACCAACGGTAGCATGGTGATCGTGCGTGCAGGCCTTAACGGCAGCGAACGGATCGCCACCATCAACAGCTTCACGCTCAATGCCGAACTCGGCAAGGGCGAAGCCACGCATGAGGACCATTGAGTCATGATCGCCCCCATCGTCAACTGGGCGGTCCACAAGCGCTGGCTCGTGCTGCTGCTGACCGCCATCGCCGCCATCATCGGCGGCATCGCCCTGTATCGCCTGCCGATCGACGCGGTGCCGGACATCACCAATAATCAAGTGCAGATCAACGTCCGCGCGCCTGCCTTGTCGCCCGAACTGGTCGAAAAGCAGGTCGCTTTTCCCATCGAAACCGCACTCGCGGGTATATCCGGGCTGGACCACACACGGTCCCTCAGCCGCAATGGCTTTGCCCAGATCACCGCGATCTTCGATGAATCCACCGACATTTATTTTGCGCGGCAACAGGTCGGCGAACGGCTGAGCGGCGTCGCCGAAGGATTGCCCGACGGCGTGATGCCGGAAATGGGACCGATCGCGACCGGGCTTGGCGAGGTCTATATGTGGACCGTCCGGCTGGAGCATCGCAAGGATGACAAACATCTGCCGGGCGAACCAGGGATGCAGCCCGATGGCAGCTATATCACGCCCGAAGGCGATCGGCTCACCAGCGACATCGACAAGGCAACCTATCTGCGCACCGCCCAGGACTGGATCGTCGCGCCGCTGCTGAAGAATACCAAGGGGCTGGCCGGCATCGATTCCATCGGTGGTTATACCAAGCAATATATGGTCGTGCCCGACGTGCCGCGCCTCGCCGCGCTGGGACTGACGTTAACCGACCTTGGCACCGCGCTGGAGCGGAACAACAGCAGCGTCGGCGGCGGCTTCATCGACCGCAATGGCGAGGGGCTGGCGGTGCGGTCGGACGCGTTGATCCGCAACGCGAGTGAATTGTCCCGTATCGTGGTCGCCACGCGCGAAGGCGTGCCGGTCACGCTCGGTCAGGTGGCGACCGTGAGGACCGGACAGGCGGTGCGGATGGGGTCCGCATCGGAAAGCGGCACAGAGGTCGTGGTCGGCACGGCGGTCATGCGGATCGGCGAGAATAGCCGGACCGTGGCGACCGCCGTTGCCGACCGCCTCAAGAGCATCAACGCATCCCTGCCACCCGACGTTATCGTGCAGCCGGTGCTGGACCGGACCGCCCTGGTCAACGCCACGATCGGCACGGTGGCCCGGAATCTGTCTGAAGGCGCGCTGCTCGTCATCGTCGTGCTGTTCGCGCTGCTCGGCAACTGGCGTGCGGCGCTGATCGCCGCCATGGTGATACCTGTCACCATGCTGCTCACGGGTTTCGGCATGTTCAAGATCGGCGTGTCCGCCAATTTGATGAGCCTGGGTGCGCTGGATTTCGGCCTGATCGTCGATGGCGCAGTCATCATCGTGGAAAATGCGCTGCGGCGCATGGCCGAGGCGCAGCACAGGCAAGGCCGCCTGCTGACGAAGAACGAACGGCTACATATGGTGGCGATGGCGTCGCGCGAGATGATCCGGCCTTCCGTCTATGGTCAGGCGATCATCATGCTGGTCTATGTCCCGCTGCTGACGCTGACGGGGGTAGAGGGCAAGAGCTTCGTGCCGATGGCGGCCACGGTCATCATCGCGCTCGCTTTCGCCTTCGTCCTGTCATTGACCGCCGTACCGGCCGCGATCGCCATCTGGCTGTCGAAGCGGATAGAGGAGAAGGACGGGCGGATCATCAGTTGGCTGAAGGCGCGTTACGAACCGGGCCTCGACCGGGCGATGCAGCGGCCGACCGCCACGATCGGCGCCGGCATTGCCGGATGTGCGGTCGCGGTCGCGGCGTTCCTTTTACTGGGCCAGGTGTTCCTGCCGCAACTGGACGAGGGTGACCTGCTGATCCAGGCGCTGCGCATTCCCGCGACGTCGGTGCAGCAAAGCCAGGCCATGCAGGGGCCGATCGAACGGATGGTCGGGAAACAGCCGGAAGTGCAGTTCGTCTTTTCCAAGACCGGCACGGCCGAACTGGCATCCGACCCGATGCCGCCCAACGCCACCGACATGTTCGTGATCCTCAAACCCCGCGACCAATGGCCCGATCCAAGCCTTAGCAAGGCGGACCTGGTCGAGCGGCTGGAAGGGAAACTGGCCCAGTTTCCGGGCAACGCTTATGAAATCACTCAGCCGATCCAGATGCGCTTCAACGAACTGATCGCGGGCGTGCGCGGCGACGTGGCGGTCAAGGTGTTTGGCGAGGATTTCGACGCCATGAACCGCACCGCGGCGAAGATCGCTGGCGTGCTGCGCCGGACGGAAGGCGCCACCGACGTCAAGGTGGAACAAACCGCCGGTCTGCCGATGCTGGACATTCGCGTCGATCGCGACGCGATGGCGCGTGTCGGCGTCACGGCGCAGGACGTGCAAGATGTGGTGACGGCAACCATCGGCGGCCGGGTGCCGGGCATGATATTCGAAGGCGACCGACGCTTCCCGGTCGTCATCCGGCTGTCCGATGCACAGCGGGGCGACTTTTCGGCGCTAGGCCAGATCCAGGTGCCCGTTGCCGACGGACGGTTCGTGCCGCTGGCCAGCGTCGCGGCGATCCGTATCATCGACGGACCCAACCAGATCAGCCGCGAAAATGGCAAACGCCGCGTCGTCGTGCAAGCCAATGTACGCGACCGCGACATCGCCAGCGTAGTGGAAGACGCACAGGCGGCCATTGCGCAAGACGTCCGCCTGCCAGCAGGCAGCTATCTGGAATGGGGCGGGCAGTTCGAAAATCTGGCGTCCGCGCGTGAACGGCTACAATTGGTCGTCCCGGCCTGCTTCGTGCTGATCCTGCTGCTGCTCCATGCCGCATTGGGATCGATGCGGGACGCCGCAATCGTGTTTACCGGCGTGCCGATGGCGCTGGTGGGCGGCGTGCTGGCGCTGTTCCTGCGCGGCATGGACTTTTCCATCAGTGCGGCCGTGGGCTTCATCGCGCTGTCGGGCATAGCCGTGCTGAACGGGCTGGTGATGGTGTCGTCGATTCAGGAGTTGATGCGATCGGGCATGGATCGGGCGGAAGCGGCGCGGCTGGGGGCGGTCCAGCGGTTGCGGCCTGTGGTCATGACGGCGCTGGTCGCCAGCTTTGGCTTCGTGCCGATGGCGATCGGCGCGGGGGCTGGCGCCGAAGTGCAAAAGCCGCTCGCCACCGTGGTCATTGGCGGGTTGATTTCAGCGACGCTGCTGACGCTGTTCGTGCTGCCTACCCTCTATGCGCGCTATGGCGGACGGCCAAGGAACACCCCGCCAGTGCCGGTCGCCTGAGCATGTCTTCCGGACGGAGGGAGCGGTTGCCTCGCTCGCTCCGTCCGGCATCGTCAGGACTGGCTGTCATCTATCCAGCGCAGGATATCCTCTGCTTCGGGTCGTTCCAACCAGTCGGGGCTGACATGGAGCCACTGAACCACTCGCCCCGGTCCTACCAGGAGCGCGGCGGGCTGGGGCAATTCCCAGCTATTGGTGCCGGTCACGTCGCCAATCCAGCCGGCAGGCGGCGGCGAAGGACGATTGTCGGGTTGGAAACTGATGCCCAGCAGGCGCGCTAGGCCGTTGTCCCTGTCGGAAGCGACGGCAAAGGGCAGGCCGTGCCGCGTCTTGATATCACGCAGGCGATCGGGTTGTTGCGGGCTGAGCGCCACCAGCGGGATCTGGCGGTCTTCTAATGCGGGCTGCAACGTATCGGCATAATAGGGCAAGGCGATGTTGCAGGCCGGACAGCCGGCAAAGCGGAAGAAGATGAACAACGCCGGACCATCGGCGGTCAGCCTGTCCAGATCGAGCGTGTCGCCACCGACTTCGGCGAAGGACAAGGGCGGCAGAATGTCACCAGGCTGGGCAACGGCCGCGGGGTCGAAGCGTTCGACCAGTTGCCGGCGCTGTGCCGCATTGCCCGCCAACTGCGCCGGGGACCAGCTCCGCTCGCGCTCCGCCTGCAATGCGGCATAATGGTCCTTGAGCGTGTGGGTGAGAAGTGTCGCCATCATGATCTCCTTGGGTCGGGATCATGATGACGGCAGTCGGCGGTCCTCGCTAATGAGAGTTGCCAGTCCAGTGACGAAGAATCGTCATAGTTTCAGGCGGCATCGCGCCGAGCGGGCGCCTGCTGGTGGCGGCTTGCCGGGATGGACAGGCCCAGATTGCCGCGCAGCGTTTCCGCCTCATAATCGGTTCGAAACAGGCCGCGCGCCTGAAGGATCGGGACGACTTCCTCGACAAAGCGCTTGAACTGCGAGGGATGGCCAAGATGGACGTTGAGGCCGTCAAGCGCGCGCCCTTCGAACCAGCGCTGCATCTCGTTAGCCACCGTTTCAGCCGACCCGACGAAGGGGCTGCCGCGCCCGGCGCGCGCACGCTCCACCGCCTGCCGCAGGGTCAGTCCCTGCTCGACGGCGACGTCGGTGACTTTCTTGGCCTGGGTGTAGAAGCTGTTCTTCGCATATTCCAGCGCCTCCACCGGGAAGGGCGCGTCGGGATCATATTGACGAAAATCATGCCAGCCGAAGGGGCGGCCGAACTCGGCCAGCGCCTGGTCGAAACTCTGGTCGAGTTGGCGATAATGGCTTTCTATATCCTTTGCCTGCGCATCGGTATCGCCGACCGTGACGAAGAAGCCGGGCAGGATGACGATCTCGTTAGGATTGCGCCCCTGCCGCACCGCCCGGCCTTTCAGGTCGGCATAAAAGGCCTGGCCCTGCTCGATCGTCGCGGCATGGGTGAAGATGGCGTCGGCGATGGTCGCCCCCAGATCGCGGCCCTGGTCGCTGTCGCCCGCCTGGAAGATCACCGGTTCGCCCTGCGGCGAGCGCTGGAGGTTAAGCGGGCCGACGACCTGGAAAAATTCGCCGCGATGGTCGAGGCGATGGAGCCTGTCGGGATCGAGGAACTGGCCGGTTTCGCGATCGCGAACCAGCGCGCCCTCCTCCCAGCTCGACCAGAGGCCGCGCGCCACGTCGAGAAACTCGACCGCGCGGCGATAGCGGGTGTCATAATCGAAATGTTCGGGCTGACTGAAATTGCCGGCCGTCCCGGCGTCGCCGCTGGTGACGACGTTCCAGCCTGCGCGTCCCTTGCTGATCAGGTCGAGCGAGGCGAAGCGCCGGGCCAGATTGAAGGGATCGTTATAGGAGGTGGTGAGCGTGGCGACCAAGCCGATATGCTTGGTCGCCACGGCCAACGCCGACAGGAGGGTGAGCGGTTCCAGCCGGTTAAGGTAATGAGGTGGCGAGTTGGCGGTGATGAACTGGCTATCGACGATGAAGACCAGGTCGAACTTCGCCGCCTCCGCCTGCCGCACGACATCGATGTACCAGTCGACATTGACGCTGGCGTCCAGCGGAATGTCCGTATCCAGCCAGCGATTGCTGTCGCCGGGGCCGCCGACGCCGGTAGGGACAAGGCCGAGTTTGAGTTGGCGCTTGGTCATGGTTGGTTCCTTAAACGTCGAAGCCGGGCGACTGGCGTTCCGTCTTGCGCAGCGCCGCTTCCCAGACCAGATCATAATGGGATTTGGCCCCTTCCACAGGCTGACGATCCCGGCTGATCTGACGGCGCACTTCCTCCTGCGCTTCTTCCGGCGCGATCAATATCCTGTCACGACCGACGCTGAGGGTGCGGACCTGCGCCTTGCACGCTTCTTCCAGATGATAGATGCCACTAAATGCCTCGCCCGGCGTCGCGCCCAGCGCCAGCGTGCCGTGATTGCGCAGCAGCATGACCTTCGTATCGCCAAGATCGGCGACCAGTCGTTCACGCTCGTCCAGGTTGAGCGCGACGCCCTCGTAATCATGATAGGAGATACGCGGGATCAGCGCGAGCGCGCGCTGGTTCAGAGGCAGCAGCCCTTCCGCATGGGCGGAGACAGCCACGCCGTCGGCGCTGTGGAAATGCGCGATATAATGGGCATCATCGCGCGCGCCATGGATGGCCGAGTGGATCACATAGCCAGCATAGTTGATGCCATAATCGCTGTCCCCGATGACATTGCCGTCCAGATCGACCTTCACGAGGCTGGAGGCGGTGATCTCATCGAACATCAGCCCGAACGGGTTGATGAGAAAATGATGGTCCGGTCCCGGCGCGCGGGCGGAGATGTGAGTGTAGATGAAATCGTCCCAGCCATAGAGGGCCGAGAGGCGATAGAAGGCGGCAAGGTCGACGCGAACCTTCCATTCCGCTTCGCTGATTCCGGATGCACGGAAACGATCGTCTTTCAGGACTGTAGCCATGGGGATGCTCCTTTGCGGGCAGATGTAGGGCGACGGCAGGGGGGCGCCCAATGAGAATGTCTGAAGGATCGATGCGCACTGCTCATGCAGGGAAGATGCCTGGATCGACGATGCGTGAGACATCGACATGGACAGGTAATTCGCCATCGGCATGGAAGCGATCGACCACGCGCTGAAGCGGCTTGATGACCGCCGCGTCGGGCGCGACGAGGACGGGATTCTGCCGATCGACGATCAGCTTCGCCAGCTTGGGATCGACGCCTGTCGCCTTGGCAAACAGAGCGGCATAGGCGTCGGGATGCGCCTGCGCCCACAGGCTCGCGGTGCGGAAGCGGGCAAGCACATCCTTAAGCGCGGCGCGCTTGGCCGGATCATCCAGCGCCGCCTGCGACGCGGCGATCAGGGTGAGGCCGGTGTTGATCCCCTGCCCGTCGCGTATGACGCGCGCGCCACGGTCTTCCGCCGCGATCTGATAGGTGCCGAAGGTCGCCCAGGCGTCGATCCGACCGGCGGCGAAGGCGGCCGCGGCGTCATTGGGCAGCATGAAGCCGATGTCGATGCTCTTGCGATCGACCTTCGCTTCCTTGAGCGCTTCGAGCAGCAGATAGTGCGAGATGCTCCCCCGTGCGCTCGACACGATCACGCGATGGCCGACGAGGCCGGCGACGTTCCGAATGGGCGAGCCGGGCGGCACGATAATGCCGATGTCGCGGGTGGAGGAGATGGAGCCGGCGATCACCTTGAGCGGGACGCCCGCCGCCGCCGCCAGCACGACGGGCAGGTCGCCCGCCGGCGCGGTGTCGACCGCCCCGGCATTGAGCGCTTCCAGCAACGGCGCGGCACCGACGAAATTGGCCCATTCTATGTCATAGGCCAGCCCCTTGAGCGCACCGGCGGCATCCGCCTTGGACTGGAGCAGATGGACCTGAT
>JAVBXL010000022.1 GCA_030824575.1 bacterium
GGCGGGGCGGCTGGCTGTAGACCGCGACGATGTCATGACCCGCCTTCGCCAGCGCGTCGAGCGCCGGAACGGCGAAATCGGGGGTGCCCATATAGATGATACGCATAGTCTGTTTCCAGTTTCCGCACCGGCGCGAAATGCGCGGTACGGCGCATTTCCAAAGAAGCTGCTCAAACCCCTTGTCTCTCCCGGTTGCAACCCCTTATCTCACGATATGGCTTCACCTGAAATTGAGACGCTGACCCAGGCGCTGTCCCGCCTGCCCGGCCTTGGCCCCCGTTCGGCCCGGCGCGCGGTGCTGCACCTGCTGAAAAAGCGCCAGGGCGCGATGGAGCCGCTGCTGCGCGCGCTGGAGGCGGTGAACGAACGGCTCGTCACCTGCCATGTCTGCGGCAATGTCGATACGGTCGATCCTTGCGGCATCTGCGCCGATCCGCGCCGCGACGCCCGCGCCCTGTGCGTGGTGGAGGATGTCGCGGACCTTTGGGCGCTCGACAAGTCGCGGCTCTTCCCCGGTCGCTTTCACGTGTTGGGCGGGCGGCTGTCCGCGCTGGAAGGGATAAGGCCGGAAGACCTTACCATCGACGCGCTGGTTGCGCGGCTGGAACCGGGCGGCGTGGACGAGGTGGTGTTGGCGATGAACGCGACGCTGGAGGGCCAAACCACCGCCCATTATCTGGCCGAGCGGCTCGAGCGATTTCCCATCCGCCTGACGCAGCTTGCCCATGGCGTGCCGGTCGGCGGCGAACTGGATTATTTGGACGAAGGCACGCTGGCCCAGGCGCTGCGGGCGCGGCGGCCGGTGGGGTAGGCGACGTATGGCGCCACGCTGTCCTACAGGATCATTTTCCGTTAAACGATCTGGCGTGCCAATGGGTTTTTGTAGTTTAATTTCCTATTCTTGATCTGGAATTTCAAGATTGGCGGGAAATATGCGAAGTTAAGCGTCCGCCCGGCTGCGGCGGATGCGGACGCGCCTCGGTCTGCCCGCCGTCTTGAAATATCGCGCCGTTCCATCTATGTTCGAGCGATGGCAATCCTACCGATCCTTGAGGCGCCCGACCCGCGCCTGCGCACCATTTCGACCCCCGTCGATACGATTGACGACGACCTGCAGAGGTTGATCGATGATATGTTCGAGACGATGTATGACGCACCGGGCATTGGCTTGGCTGCGATCCAGGTCGGCGTGCCCAAGCGGGTGTTGGTGATGGACCTGCAGGAACCCGAATCGGATGAAGAAGACGCCAAGCCGGTCAAGAAGCCGATGGTCTTCATCAATCCGCAGATTTTGAAGGGTTCGGAAGAACTGTCGGTTTATCAGGAAGGCTGCCTGTCGGTTCCCGACCAATATGCCGAGGTGGAGCGCCCCGCGGTGATCCGCGCCAGCTGGATGGACCGCGACGGTCGCATCCATGAAGAACAGCTTGAAGGCCTGCTCGCCACCTGCCTCCAGCATGAGATGGATCATCTGGAAGGCGTGTTGTTCATCGACCATCTGTCGCGTCTGAAACGCGACATGCTACTCAAGAAACTGAACAAGGCCCGCCGCGCGGCCTGATCGGATTTGAAGTCATAAAAAACGCCCCAAGTCACCTTGGGGCGTTTTTTATGGCCATCGCCGGGGATGGTTCAGCCTATCCCGTCGGTATCCAGGGCATAGCCCGCCGACCGCACCGTGCGGATGATGTCCTGATACTGCCCGTCGCCGTTGATCGCCTTGCGCAGGCGGCGGATATGGACATCCACCGTGCGCAGTTCGATGTCACTGTCCTGGCCCCAGACGCTGTCGAGCAGCCGCTCGCGCGAGAAGACCCAGCCGGGATGCTCCAGGAAATGCTTGAGCAGGCGAAACTCGGTGGGACCGAGCGGGATCACCTGGCCGCTGCGGCGGACCTTGTGCCCGACCGTGTCCATCTCCACGTCGGAGAAGGTCAGCGTTTCGCCAGCCAGCGCCGGGCGCACGCGGCGCAGCACCGCGCCGACCCGCGCCACCAGTTCGCGTGGGGAGAAGGGCTTGGTGACATAATCGTCCGCGCCGGTTTCCAAGCCCCGGACCCGATCCTCTTCCTCACCGCGCGCGGTGAGCATGATGATCGGAATGTTCGCGGTGCCGTTCATGCGGCGCAGGCGGCGGCACACTTCGATGCCGGACAGGCTTTCGACCATCCAGTCGAGCAGCACGATGTCGGGCACATTTTCCTGTGCCATCAGCAACGCTTCTTCGCCGTCGACCGTGTGGGCGACCTCGAAATCCTCGCGCTTGAAATGCCAGATGAGGAGTTCGGCCAGTGCCGCATCATCCTCGACCAGCAGCATTTTCGCTCGTGCCATGGTCTAGTTCTCCGGCTGCATGTCGGCGCCGCGCTCACGCTCCGGCAGGGTCTGGCCGGTCGCGGCATAATAGACCATTTCCGCGACATTGGTCGCATGGTCGCCGATGCGCTCGATATTCTTGGCGATGAACAGCAGATGCGCGCACTCGCTGATCGTCTTGGGGTTCTCGACCATGAAGGTGACGAGCGTGCGGAACACGCTGTTGTAGAAATCGTCAACCACCGTATCACGCTCGACCACGGCCAGCGCCAGATCGGCGTCACGCGCGGCAAAGGCGTTGAGCGCATCATGCACCATCTCGGCCGCGACCTGGCCCATGGAGGGGAGCAGGGAAATGGGTTCGAGGATACGGGTGTTGGTGGCGATCAGCGGCACGCGCTTGGCGATATTCTTGGCATAGTCGCCGATCCGCTCGACCACGCTGACGATCTTGAGCGCCGCGATGACGTCGCGCAGGTCGTTGGCCATCGGCGCGCGGAGCGCAATCACCTGGATCACCAGCTTCTCGACTTCCGCCTCGATCGCGTCGATGCGCTTGTCGCCTTCGACCACTTGCGCGGCGAGTATCTTGTCCTGTCGTTGCAGCGCCAGCATCGCATTTTCGATCGCCGCTTCCGCGCGCCCGCCCATTTCGGCGATCAGCCCGCGCAGCCGGTCGATTTCCTCGTCAAATGCCTTGATCGTATGTTCAGCCATTGTCTCTCTCCCCCGGATCAGCCGTAGCGACCGGTGATATAATCCTTGGTCCGCTCCTGGCGGGGATTGGTGAAGATGTCGGACGTCACGCCATATTCGACCAGGTCGCCCAGGTGGAAAAAGGCGGTCCGCTGCGACACGCGCGCGGCCTGCTGCATATTGTGCGTGACGATGACGATCGCGTAGCGGCCGCGCAGTTCGTGGATCAACTCCTCGATCTTTGCGGTCGCGATCGGGTCCAGAGCCGAACAAGGTTCGTCCATCAGGATCACTTCGGGTTCGACCGCGATCGCGCGGCCGATGCACAGCCGTTGCTGCTGGCCGCCCGACAGCGCCGTGCCGCTTTCGGTCAGCCGGTCCTTCACCTCGTCCCACAGGCCCGCGCGACGCAGCGACTTTTCGACGATGACGTCCATGTCCGCCTTGCCCGCGGCCAGGCCGTGGATGCGCGGGCCATAAGCGATATTTTCGTAGATCGACTTGGGGAAGGGGTTGGGCTTTTGGAACACCATGCCCACCCGCGCGCGCAACTGCACCACGTCCATCGACGCAGCATAGATATTCTCGCCGTCCAGCGTAATCTCACCCTCCACACGCGCCGATGCGACGGTGTCGTTCATGCGGTTGAGTGTCCGCAGGAAGGTGGATTTGCCGCAGCCCGACGGGCCGATGAAGGCGGTGACATGGTCCATGCCGACATCGATCGACACGCCCTTGATCGCCTGCTTATCGCCATAAAAAACCTTGACGTCGCGGGCGGACATCTTCGGGTTTTCAATGGCCAGCTTGGATTGTTCTTCTGTCATGGGTGTCATTACCACCGTGTTTCAAACTTGTTGCGCAGGTAGATGGCGAGGCCGTTCATCGCGAGCAGAAAGGCCAGCAGAACGATAATCGCGGCGGAGGTCTTTTCGACGAAACCCTTGGAGACTTCGTCGGACCAAAGGAATATCTGCACCGGCAGCACGGTCGCAGGGTCAGTGATGCCGCCCGGCGGTGTCGCGATGAAGGCGCGCATGCCGATCATCAGCAGCGGCGCGGTTTCGCCCAGCGCGCGGGCCATGCCGATGATCGTGCCGGTCAGGATGCCGGGCAGGGCGAGCGGCAACACGTGCTGGAACACGACCTGCACGGGACTTGCCCCGATGCCGAGCGCCGCGTCGCGGATGCTGGGCGGCACCGATTTGATCGCGTTGCGGCCGGCAATGACGATGACTGGCATCGTCATCAGCGCCAGCGTCATGCCGCCGACTAGCGCCGCTGAGCGGGGCAGATGCGCCAGGTTCAGGAAGATCGACAGTCCCAGCAGGCCGAAGATGATCGAAGGCACCGCCGCCAGATTGTTGATCGACACTTCGATAATGTCGGTCCACCAGCTTTTGCGGGCATATTCCTCCAGATAGAGCGCCGTGGCGACACCGATCGGGAAGCTGAGCACCAGCGTCACGATCATCGTCAGCAGCGACCCCTTGAACGCGCCCCAGATACCGACCTGGGTCGGATCAGTGCCGTCGCTGGCCGAGAGGAAGCTCCAGTTGAAGCCGGTCGATAACACGCCTTGCTGCTTCAGTCGCGCGACCGCGGCCTCCATTTCAGGCGATCCCTGGCTCTTCGCGGCTAGGTCCAGACCGGTCGAGGCAGGCACGCTGATCGTCTCGGTCCGGCTCAATATCTTGGGATCGGCTTTGATCGCATCGCGAATGCTGATCCAGGCGGTCGGCGACAGCAGCGCGTCGGCATCGGCGCCCAGCAGCTTTTTGGCGACAGTATCCGTCACCATCGGCAGATTGGCCTGGTTCAGCGATTCATCGGTGATCGCGGCGGGATCGAGCAGCAGCGGCGAGGCCGGGAAGTCGATCTTCAGCGCGATTTCGGTCCGAGTGAAGCCGCGCAGGCCGTTGCCCATCATGGTGAAAAGCAGGAAGGCCAGGAAGGAGGCAGACAGGACGACCGCGAACAGGCCCGCATATTTGAAGCGGCGTTCGGCGGCGTAACGCCCCGCGATCCGCTTTTGCATAATGTCCGACTTCCAGTCGGTGGGGGTGCGAACTGACATTATTACTTTTCCCCGTTCGGGCTGAGCGAATTCGAAGCCTTCTGCTGAGCGGAGCGAAGCGCAGAGCCTTCGCTCCGCTCAGGCGAGCCCTTCGACAGGCTCAGGGCGAACGGCATGATACTTTGCGCGCTCATTCGTAAGCCTCGCGATATTTCTTCACGACCCGCAGGGCCACGATGTTGAGCAACAGGGTGACGATGAACAGCACCAGCCCCAGCGCGAAGGCGGCCAGCGTCTTGGCGCTGTCGAACTCCTGGTCGCCGGTCAGCAACTGGACGATCTGGGTCGTCACCGTCGTCACGCTGGCAAAGGGATTGAGCGTCATGTTGGCGGCAAGGCCTGCGGCCATGACCACGATCATCGTTTCACCGATGGCGCGGCTGACGGCCAGCAATACGCCGCCCACGACGCCGGGTAGCGCGGCGGGGATCAGCACCTTGCGGATCGTCTCGCTCGTCGTCGCGCCCATCGCCAGGCTGCCGTCGCGCATCGATTGCGGCACGGCGGCGATGCTGTCGTCGGCCATGGAGGATACGAAGGGAATGATCATCACGCCCATGACGAGGCCGGCGGCCAAGGCGCTTTCGGACGAAGCGCCGTGGATGCCGATCATCACCGCGAAATCGCGTAGCGCAGGCGCAATGGTGAGCGCAGCGAAATAGCCATAGACCACCGTGGGAACGCCAGCCAGCATCTCCAGCGTCGGCTTCATCCATTTGCGGACCGTCGGGCTGGCATATTGGGTCAGATAGATGGCGCTCATCAGGCCCAGCGGAATGGCGACGATCATGGCGATGATCGCGCCGATGAAGATGGTACCCCAGAAGAGCGGCACCGCGCCGAAGGCATCGTCATTGCCATAGCCCATGGCGGCCGATTGCGGCGACCATTTGGTGCCGAACAGGAAGTCGATGGGATTGACCATCGAGAAGAAGCGGAAGCTTTCCCACAGCAGCGAGGCGACGATGCCCAGCGTGGTGACGATCGCGATCAGCGACGCGATCAGCAGCGACGCCATCACCAGCCGCTCGACCCGCGTGCGCGCCCGGAAATCGGGGCGAACGCGGGTGAAGGCATAGGCACCGCCGGCAAAGGCCAGCACCAGCGCCAGCACACCGCCGGCCACGCCATATTTGTTGAGGGCGGCGCGATAGGGTTCGACCAGGCCCTGCGACAGCGGGTTGAACGCGCCCGCCTGATCGCCGCTGGCGATCGCCCGCGCCTCGCCCAGGATGGCGGAGCGGGAGAAGCCGTCGAGGGGCAGGCTTTGCGCAGCCGGATCGGCCAGCACGCTTTGCGTGACGAGGCCCGGTGCGACATTGGCCCAGACCGCCAGGAAGATGGCGGCCGGGATCAGGGTCCACAGCGCAACATACCAGCCATGATAGCCAGGCAATGAGTGGACGGCGTCGCGCCGCCCCGTCGCCCGTGCGACGGTCTGGAGCCGCAGGGCGCGGGCGCGGGCGCTGACCCAGGCGATCGCGCCCAGGCCCGCCAGCAGCAGGAGGATGGCTGGTCCGGTCATGATGCCCTTACTTCAGCTGCGAACCGTCAAGGACGGTCAGCGCCTTGACGATCTCGGCGCTTTTCTTGCGCACGTCTTCGGGCGCGGCAACCATGCCGCGCTTGGTCAGCGGACCATCGGGGTTCCAGTTGGCGGCGAAGGCGTTCAGGAAGCCCTGAAGACCGGGGATGGCCGTCATGTGCGCCTTCTTGACGTAAATATAAAGCGGACGCGCGCCAGGATATTGGCCTGTCGACACGGTCTCATAGGTCGCCTCGACGCCGTTGATCGACACGTCCTTGAGGGTATCCTTATTTTCCTCAAGGAAGCTGTAGCCGAAGACGCCGACCGCATTGGGATTGGCGCCCAGCTTCTGTACGATCAGATTGTCGTTCTCACCGGAGTCGACATA
Organism: bacterium; assembly: GCA_030824575.1. Lineage (GTDB taxonomy): Bacteria > Pseudomonadota > Alphaproteobacteria > Sphingomonadales > Sphingomonadaceae > Sphingobium. Next base: position 7,006 of record JAVBXL010000022.1, read on the forward strand.
TTTGCCGTCTTCGCGAACGCGGGTGCAGGTCGCCTTATATTCGTCCTCGTTCTTTTCCTTCATCGCCTTCATCGCCTCGTCCGACTGGCAACCCTTTTCCAGGATCAGTTCGGCGAGCGAATCGCGCGTGCCGCTGGTCGATGGCGGGCCGAAGACGGAGATGGCGATCGCGGGCAGGCTGGGATCGACATCCTTCCACGTCTGGGCCTTGTTAGGCCCCTTGCCATAAGGATTGGCGGCCAGCGCCTCATAGACGATCTTGGGGGTTAGCTTCAGGTCGGGGCCATTTTTGGCTTCGGCAAAGGCGAGGCCATCGACGCCGACCTGGATCTCGATGATGTCCTTCACGCCATTGGCGGCGCACATATCGAATTCGGCCTTCTTCATGCGGCGCGATGCGTCGGCGATGTCAGGATGCTGCGCGCCCACGCCAGCGCAGAACAGCTTCATGCCGCCGCCGGTGCCGGTCGATTCGATGATCGGCGACTTCATGCCGGCGTTGCTCTGCACGAACAGTTCGGCGACCGCAGTCGCGAAAGGATAGACGGTGGAGGAGCCGACCGCGCGAATCTGGTCGCGCGTCTGGCCTGCGCCGCCACCGGACTGGTCGCCGCAAGCGGCAAGGCTGAGAACGCTCACGGTCGTCGCGGCGAGCAAGGCGAATGTCTTCACGGGAACCTCCAAACAACAGAGCCGCGATTCGCTTGTCGCCGCCCCCCTGGGAAGCGCCCTAGTCGCGGACCATCGCGCCTTTGTGACAGTCAGGTTTCATTTTCATGACATGGTGCCGGAAAGCGCTGAGGGACGCCTTTTCTCGTCGCTTTTATTTGGCACGTCTTCCATCGGCGGGGGCAGCAGCACGGTGATGGTGGTGCCCTTGCCTAACGTGCTGGCAATGTCGAAGCGCCCGCGATGCCGCTCGACGATATGTTTGACGATGGCCAGGCCCAGGCCCGTGCCGCCCATCGCCCGGCTGCGCCCCGAATCGACGCGGTAGAATCGCTCGGTCAGGCGGGGCAGGTGGTCCGGGCCGATGCCTTCGCCTTCGTCGGCGACGGTCAGGCGCGTCATGCTACTCGGCCCCTCATTCAGGATAACCCGAATCGGCGTGCCGGGGCGGCCATATTTGACCGCATTGCCGATCAGATTATGCAGTAACTGGGATAGCTGCGCCCGGTCGCCCTGGACACTGGGCAGTTGCGGCGCAATCTCCATCTCCACTTCGCGGCCGCGATCGCCATGGCTGGAGCGAAAAACGCCGACCACTTCGGCCGCCAGTTCGGACAGATCGACCAGCGTGTCGGGCGCGCGATATTTCTCCGCCTCGATTCGGCTCAATGAAATGAGATCGTCGATCAGCCGTTGCATTCGCCGCGCCTCGCCATCCATGATCTTCAGGAAGCGCTGGCGGGTTTCATCGTCCTTGCCCAGTTCGGGATCGGCCAGCGTCTCGATAAAGCCCAATATGCCGGCCAGCGGCGTGCGCAGTTCGTGGCTGGCATTGGCGACGAAATCGACGCGCATCCGCTCGGCCGCATGGGTGCCGCTATGGTCGACGAGATGGACGAGGCGGCGCATGTCGGCGACCTGCCCGACCGGCGCGATCCGCATCTGCCAGCGCTGGTCGCGGCTGCCCAGGCCGACCAGTTCGACCATGACCGGTTCGGCCAGCGGCGCGGTGCTGGCCAGCCGTTCGGCAGCGGCGGGGTGCCGGATCGCGATACGCGCATCCTCGCCCTCGATATGCGTGCCCAGCAGGCGTTGCGCGGCGCGATTGGCGCGGACGATGCGGCTGCGCTCTACCAGCATCAGCGGGTCGGAAATCCCCTCCAGCAGGCTGGCGAAATCGGGATGGCCGATCAGGTCGGGCACTTCGTGCGGGACCGGGGTGGACTGCCGCATCGCCACGCCCTGCGCGCAGATCAGCAGGACGAGCAGGCCGCCCAATATCGGCAGGGCGATGGTGATGGGCGACGCGCCCAGCAATAATGCGCCGCCGGTGCCAAGCAACAGCATGGCGAGGGAGGCGGTGATCTGCGAAGTTGTCAGTCGATTCATGGTTACCGCGCTGGATTTGTCGCGCAATTGCTGCGATGGCTTGTTGCAATAGCGTGCAATCTTTACGCTTTGGCAAGCGTGACGAGCGGATCATGACGATATGAGCGACCCGAAGCCCGAACAGCATAGCCCCGAAGCCCGCGATGACGCGCCATCGCTGGCCGTCCCGTCGCGTCGTCAATTGCTGATGGGCGGCGCTGCCGCGGCGTCGGCGATCGTGTCGATCCGTCCCGCGCTGGCCAACACGGCGGCGTCGGTGCTCAACTGCACCATCCCGGTGCCCGACCAGAGCCGGGCGGGCAATTTCATCGCGCCCAACGGCCAACTCGTCCCGGCCGGCACGCCGGGCGCCTATCCCGGCACCGGCCGCAGCTTCACGGGCGAGCAGGTCAAGCAGGCGCTGCGCGGCCGTCCGCTGCCCGGCACCGGCTACGAGCAGAATCAGGCCTATCTCAATTATATCCGCCGGCTACAGCGCGGAACGAGCGGATTTACCTGCTACGCCTCGCTGCAAATGCCGCGTTGAACCGATCGTCGCACCCGTAATGGTTTGAACGGATACGGATTGCCTGCGTTGACGACGTCGAACCTGAAATGGTTCGACGTTTGGCGAGGCACATTCCATGTTTCAGTTCGGCCGCCCTGCGGGGCGTGCTTTTTCGGTGGCGGTCTATCTGTACCAGCCGGATGATGGCGGGCTGGATCGCGTTGCCATATTGCTCGCCAATCATCTGCTCCAGCGCGGCGTCCCGGTCGAATTGTGGATGGCGCGCACCGATGGCCCCGCCGCGCACCTGATCGATCCTGCGTTGACCGTGCGGCGCGTGCCCGCGCCCGGCGGCAAGCGTCGCCTGTCGATGATCGCCCAATTCCCGGCGCTGGCCGCGATGGTGCGGCGGTATCGGCCCGACATTCTCTATTCGGCCGGCAACCAAAGCAATATGCTGGTCGCGCTTGCCGCATTGGGCACCGGTACGAAGGCGGTCGGCCGCATTTCCAATCCCATCGTGCGGCCCGGCCAGCGCGGCCCCGGCACATTAGCCCGTCTCATTCGTTTCCGCGCCATCGCGCGGCTGAGCGATCTTACCATCGTCATGGGCGAACATGACCGCGCCCTGCTGGCGCAAAGCGGCGACATCCGCCTGCTGCCCCGCCCAACGGTAACGCGCGCCATGGAACAGGCTCGCAATAGGCGGACCGCGCGCGATTTGGGCGATCCTTGCCGGCTGTTGATGGTCGGGCGACTGACGCCGCAAAAGGATCAGGCGACAGCGCTGGCCGCACTGGCGCGGCTGCCCCATCTCGACTGGCGGCTGACCATCGCCGGTCAGGGGCCGCTGCGCGCCGATCTGGAGCGGCAATGCGCGGCTTTGGGCATTGCCGATCGCGTGGATTTTGCGGGCTATGTGGGCGACCCCGACGCCCTTGCCGCGCTGATGGCCGACGCGGACCTGTTGCTCCAGCCGTCGCGCTGGGAAGGTCTGTGCGCCACCCTGATCGAGGCGCTGGCCTGCGGCGCGGGCGTGGTGGCGACCGACAGCACGCCCAATATCCGCCCGCTGCTGGCGGCGGCGGGCCAGCATCCGGCGGTGCGCGTAGGTGACGCGGCGGCCTTCGCCCGCGCGATCGAGCGGACATTGGCGCACCCTGCGCCGCCTGCGATGTTGGTGGCGGCCACGCGCGACCATGGCGTCCAGCGCGCGCTCGATCGCTATCTGCGCGCGTTCGAAGGGCTGGTGGGTGCGCCGGCGCCGCAACCCGTCCGGTCGCCAGCGCTATCCTGATGCGTTAGGCACTTAGCTACGCCTTCGCGCTACAGCGACATGGACAGTAGTTTGGGATGCCGGATTTGGACGGAGCGACAGCCTATCGCCGGGACGAGGCGGACGCGGTAACAACCTGCGTCCTCGACGATCTCGTGCTGCTCTACCATCATCGGTCGGGCCAGACCCATATGGTCATCAGCCCGGTGCCGGAGATATTGGAGCGCATGGCCGACGGCGCGCCGGTGAGCGCGCAGGCGATGCACGACCGGCTGGCGCGCGACTATGATCTGGGGCCGGTGGACGATGCCGTGGCGGAGATCGACGCGCATCTCGACGCGCTCGTCGCGCTGGGACTGGTGCGTCCGGCATGAGGCACGCCATCACTCTGCGCATCGGCCCGGCGACCTTCCGCATCGGGTCCGCCTGGCAACAGCCGATCGCGGAACTGGCGCGGCTCTATGCCGCCTATCCCGATATGGGCGGCGCGATCGCCGATTTCACCGTCCGGCTTCAGCCCACCAGCCTGGCCCGGCGATGGGTGCGGCCGTCCATCTTCATCACCGGCGATCATGGCCTGGCCGACGCCGCGCCGATGAGCCTGGCCCATGGGCTTCTGGCGGCCGAAATGGGCATGAACCTGCAAATGGCGTTGGGCTGGCGGCGGCACCTGCTGCTTCATGCGTCGAGCGTCGAGAAGGACGGGCGCGTGCTGGTGATGACCGGCGAATCGGGGTCGGGCAAATCGACCTTGGCGGCGTTGCTGGGCGAGCGCGGCTGGCGCTTCATGGGTGACGAATTCGCGCTGCTCGACATGGATAGTGGCGCGATCCTGCCATTTCCGCGCCTGGTAAGCCTCAAGAACCGGGCGATCGAGGTGGTGACGCAGGCGGTCGGCGACGCGCGCATGGGACCGCTGCTGGCCGCGACGGCAAAGGGCGACATCCGCCATATGGTGCCGCGCGCCGACGCGGTGGCGCGCATGGGCGATGGCGGGATGCCCGCTTTGCTGCTCTTTCCCCGTTTCGGCCATGATGCGGCGGTGCGGCCGCTGGGGCAGGGCGAAATCTTCATGCGGCTGACCCAGGCGTCGACCAATTATGTCGCACTGGGCGAGCCGGCCTTCAATGCGCTCACCCGCTTCGTTGCCCATGTTCCGGCGCGGGCGATCGATTTCCCTTCCGGCGACGATGCCATCGCCATGGTCGATCGGCTGTGGGAAGAACTGGCATGAGCGCGGCGCTGCTTGTGCGCACGCTGCGCGATCCGATCTCGGCCGCGGCGCTCGACGCGGATGGCTGGAACCGCCTGCTCGCTGCGGCGCGGGCGGAACGGCTGATCGGCACGCTCGCCTATCGGCTGGAGGGTGTCGCCCTGCCGGACGCGGTGCGGCCGATCCTGGACGACGCCCGGCGCGACAGCGGGCGGGAGGCGCAACAGGCGCTGTGGGAGGCGGATCGCGCGGCGCAGGCGTTGCGTGGCCTGGACGTCAAACTGGTGCTGCTCAAGGGCGCCGCCTATGTGGCGGCGGACCTGCGCGCCGGGCAGGGGCGGTTTATCGGCGATCTGGACATATTGGTGCCGCGCGACGCCATGCCTGCGGTCGAGCGCGCGCTGATCGCGGCGGGATGGGAATGGGTCAAGGAAGACCCCTATGACGACGCCTATTATCGCCAGTGGATGCACGAACTGCCGCCGATGATCCATGTCGATCGCGACCGGATGATCGACGTGCACCATACTATATTGCCGCTGACCGCGCGCCAGACGCCGGATGCGGCGGCGATGATCGCCGACGCGGTTCATATAACCGATGGGCTATATATTCTCTCGGTCGAGGATCGGATCGTCCATTCGGTCGCGCATATGCTGGCGGATGGGGACATGCAGGGCGGCCTGCGCAATTTGTGGGACATATATTGCCTGCTGCCCGATGCCGATCCTGCGGCGCTGGCCGCGCGCGCGAAACACCATGGCCTTGCCCCCCATGTCCGGCAGGCGCAGCGATTGGCAGCCGCGATCTATGGCGCAGGCGCGCGCCTGACCCTGTGGGATCGACTGGTGCGCGCACGGTTGCTGGCGCGCGACGGCTGGGGCCGGGAAAGCCGCAAGCTGCTGGTCTTCGCCTTCTTCGTGCGGTCGCACTGGCTGCGGATGCCGCCGCTGATGCTGGCGCGGCACCTGCTGACCAAATGGCGCAAGGGCCATCGCCCGTAATAGGCGGATCGCCCAGACAGGCGATCAGCCTTCGGTCAGCACGGCCGCGATCGCCAGCCCCGCCATGTCCGCGACCCCGACCAGTCGATCCGTGGGCGTCCCTGCGCGCGCGTCAGCCGACAGGCCCGACATGACCGTCACCATATAGTCGGCCACGACCTGCGCCTTGTCGGCATGGGTCGGGATTAGGAAATCGCGCACCCGCTGCGCGCTCGCCGCCTTCCAGTTGCGGGCGCAGCAGGCGGCGTCGGCGTCCGCGCCACGCGCGCCCTCCAACACCATGCAGCCGGCCGTCTGCGGATCAGCGGCGTAGATGCGCGCGGCCTCGCGCAGCAGCGCACCCAGCGCCGCCGCAGGTTCTGCACCCGGCGCGAGCAATGCGTCGATCGGCAGGCCGTTGCGCGCATAGCGGCCCAACACCTCGTCGAACAAAGCGGCCTTGCTCCCAAAGGCGGCGTAAAGGCTGGGCGGATTGACACCCATCGCCTGCGCCAGCGCGGCCACGCCAACCCCGTCATAGCCCTGCGCATGGAACAGCGCCTGCGCCTGGTCGAGCGCGGCGTCCCGATCGAACGCCCGAGGACGGCCACGGCCCTTCGATTTTTCTTTAACGGTCACTACATAAATCCTTGACCCGGCAGATAGTCAATTTATATAGCGATCATTACACAAATACAAGGAAGACGAAGATGACCGATTTCACCTCCAAAAAAGCGCTGGTTCTGGGCGGCAGCCGGGGCATTGGCGCGGCGATCGTGCGGCGTTTCGCCGCAGACGGCGCGCAGGTTGCCTTCACCTATGCCGGGTCGCATGACGCGGCGCAGGCGCTGGCCGCCGACACCGGAGCCAGCGCGATCCGCTCCGACGCGGCCGATCGCCAGGCGGTGATCGATGTCGTCGCAGGGCAAGGACCGCTCGACATATTGGTGGTCAATGCCGGCGCAGCGATCCTGGGCGATCCGCTGGAGCAGGATGCCGACGCGATCGACCGGATGATCGACATCAATGTTCGCGCGCCCTATCATGCCGCGGTCGAAGCGGCGCGGCAGATGCCGGATGGTGGCCGCATCATCGTCATCGGATCGGTCAATGGCGACCGGATGCCGTTCGAAGGCGGCGCGGCCTATGCGCTCACGAAGTCGGCGTTGCAGGGTATGGCCCGCGGTCTGGCCCGCGATTTTGGGGCGCGCGGCATCACCGTCAATATCATCCAGCCCGGCCCTACCGACACCGACATGAACCCGGCCGATGGCCCGATGAGCGGCATGATGCACGGTTTCATGGCGATCAAGCGCCATGCCACGGGGGAAGAGATTGCCGGCTTGGCCGCCTATCTGGCGGGACCGGAAGCCGGCATCATCACCGGCGCGATGCACACGATCGACGGTGGCTTCGGCGCCTGACGTTTCGCGATCAGGCGGCGACGATGCCTGGCGGCTGCAAGTCGTCGGACATCAGCCACATTTCTGCGGGCAGTTGCGAGGAAAAGGCCGCAACGATCGCCTTGCCCAGTCGGGCGCGGACATAGAGCTTGTCCGCGACATTGGCGACCAGGATCGCGACCCGGTCGGTGGGCCGATAGGTGCGATCCATATGCCACAGGATGCGCGCCTCGATATCGGGCGTTTGCCGTTCCGCCTCCGTCACGTCGGACAGGATGCGGATCGGCAACCCCTTGCGACGCCGGTCGTCCAATATGAGGGTGAGATGGCTATAATGACGATCGACATCGGCGATCGTCCATACGCCGGTGGCGTGCACGAAGATGATCCCGTCAGGATCGTCCAGTTCGCATGCAATCATCCTATGAATATAAGACGCAGCGCGTTGCGTTAGCAAATGACTTTCGCAATATGATCGCGGAAATGTCTTCCGCGATCGTTTGTCTTAGATTCATTGCTTCTTCAATATGTCCAGCCCCAACACAGTCATGGCTTCGCTGGCGGTGGCGATCACCTTGTCGGCTTCCGGCGCCCAGAAAGGACTGTGTAGCGACGGCAGGCTGGTCTGGCCCGCCTGCGCCGCCGCCAGCTTTTCCGCTGGCACACCTCCGACCCAGAAGATGAAGCTGTTGATGCTCTTGTCAGCACGATAGAAACGGCTGAAATCTTCGCCGCCCATTACTGCGCTTGTCTTGATGACCCGGCCATCGGGGAAATGGCTTTTGAGCAGGCCCGCCATCTGTTCGGCAAATTCGGGCGGGTTGAAGGTGGAGGGGGTGAATTCGTCTTTCACGCTCACCACCGGCATCTTGTCCTCCGGCACGCCCGCCGCGATCGCCTCTCCCCGGCTGATCCGCCTGATCCCCTCGATCAGCTTTTCGCGCGTCTCGTCCGAATAGCTGCGGATGGTCAGCAGCAACTTCGCCTCGTCGGGAATGATATTATGCTTGGCCCCGGCCTGGAAGCTGCCGACGGTGACGACGGCGGGATCTTGCGGATCTTGTTCGCGGCTGACGAGGGTCTGCAAGGAGGTGACGATGCGCGCGCCAAGCACGATCGGGTCGCGGGTCGTCTGCGGATAGGCGCCATGACCGCCTAGGCCTTTCACCAAAATATCGACGCTATCGACATTGGCCAGCGCATAGCCGGGGGTATAGCCGATCTGCCCAGCCGCCATATTGGCCGCGTCGTGGAAGGCGATGGCGTGGGTCGGCTTGGGGAAGCGGGTGTAAAGCCCGTCCTCCAGCATCATCCGCGCGCCCTTGCCGACTTCTTCGGCCGGTTGCAGGATCATGACCAGCGTACCCTTCCACGCGTCCTTGCGGGCCGCGAGCAGCTTGGCCGTCTCGATAAAGGCGGTCATGTGGGTATCATGGCCGCAAGCGTGCATGACGCCGGTTTCGACGCCTTCGGGCGTCTTGGTGCGGACCTTGGACGCAAAGGCCAGGCCCGTCTGTTCGACCACCGGCAGTCCGTCCATGTCGGCGCGGATCAGCAGCGTGGGGCCGGACCCGTTCTTCATCACCGCGACGACGCCGGTGCCGCCGACCTTCTCGGTCACGTCGAATTTGAGCGCTTTCAACCGCTTGGCGAGCTTGGCCGCGGTGTTGACTTCTTGCAACGACAGTTCGGGATTGGCGTGCAGATCGCGATACAGCGTCATCAAACCGTCCATATCCTTGGCGACCGCCGCGCCGAGGGCGCTGTGCGCGGTCGGCGTGGCCGGGGCGGGCGCGGTTTGGGCGGTGGCGATGGACGAAAGGCTGGCGGCGGCCAGAACGGCCGTGAGCGCATGGCGCATGTTGATAATCTCCCTTGCTGGGCATCAGCATAAGGGGATTTTACTACTGTTAAAGGGGGAGTTTCGCCAACCGCAGGGTGCAGCGGCCGCAAAACGCCTGCCGCCACATAGCGACGGCATGGCGCGTCCTTGCAAATTTGCCGCCGCGACACTATTTCGCAAGTGAAAGGAACAATCTGGCGCGTCATGCGTCTTTATGATTGTCCGCCTAAGTTGCGCCATGGCTTCGTCTGCGCTGATCCTCACGCGCCTCCCTGCCGCCGCTCCGTTCTTATCCCTCGTTCGAAAAAAGGAGCCTGTCCCATGGCCCAGACATCCGCATTCTGCCTTGCGCAGCAATCGTTGCATCAGGCGCGCGCATCGTCCGAAACCCTGCCCAATGCGCGCCAGATCGCGCAGCGGGCGGCCAATGCCTGGGGACGGGAGGCAGAATTGGCCGCCGGCGCCGAACGCCGCCGTGCCACCCGCGCGGTCCTGTCGGAAGACGAAGCGATCGTCGCCGAATTCCGCGCCGAGGACGCTGCCCTACTCGCCGCGCGCTGATATTGCTGATTTTCAGGAAGGACTGACCATGGCCAAGAGCCAGAAGAAATCGAACCGTGAAGTGCGCAAGCCCAAGGCGGAAAAGCCGCCCAAGGGCAATGCATCCAACCCGTCGTCCAAGCCCGGCGTGGTCGGCATCGTGACGTTGAAGAGCTGAGCATGGCGGACGATATACCTGCCGATCCAACCCAGTCCCCTTCCACCGGCGGGCGCAGCATGTCCGGGCGGCGCTTCACCCCGCGCAATGCCGTGCGCTTGGCCCCCGATGCCGCCGAACGGCAGGGGCGCATCACGCGCATGGCGATCGAGACGCTGGGCGCGTCGGACGCCATCCTGTTCCTCAACAGCCAGCATGACGGCTTGGCCGATCGTCCGCTGGCGCTCGCGACGACCAGCGAGGACGGGTTGCAATCGGTGCTGCGCCTGCTGACGCCGACGGCGACCTGACAGCTATGAAGCCCATCGGCCGGTCAACGGCCGATGGGCATGTCTATGTTACTGCGCGGTCCAGCCGCCATCGATGCTGAGATTCGCGCCGGTGATGTTGGCCGCGGCATCGCTGCACAGGAACAGGGCGGTGGCCGCGACCTGCTCGGCCGTCACGAACTCTTTGGTCGGCTGACCCGCCAGCAGCACATCGTTCATCACCTGGTCGCGCGTCATGTTCCGCGCCTTCATCGTGTCGGGGATCTGATTTTCGACCAGCGGCGTCCAGACATAGCCTGGCGAAATGCAGTTGGCGGTGATGCCGTCGGTCGCCACTTCCAGCGCCACCGTCTTGGTAAAGCCGGCCAGCCCGTGCTTGGCGGTGACATAGGCGCTCTTGAACGGTGACGCGACCAGCGAATGGGCCGACGCGGTCTGGATGATGCGCCCCCATTTTTTTGATTTCATGTAGGGAATTGCCAGCCGGCTGGTGTGGAAGGCCGCGTTCAAATTGAGCGCGATGATGAGGTCCCATTTGTCGATCGGGAATTCCTCGACCGGCGCGACATGTTGCATCCCGGCATTGTTGATGAGGATATCGACCCCGCCGAACATGTCGGCGGCTTGCTTCATCATCGCCTCGATCTGGTCGACCTTAGTCAGGTCGTGGCCGCAATAGAGCGCCTTGGCACCGCTGAGCGCCTCCAGCCCGACGCGCTCCGTCTCGATCGCGTCAGGGTCGCCGAAACCGTTGATGACGATATTGGCGCCTTCGCCGGCCAGCGCCTTGGCATAGGCAAGGCCGATGCCGGATGTGGACCCGGTGATCAGCGCGGTCTTGCCTGACAAGCTCTTGCTCATGCCTTTTTCTCCTTGAGATGATCCGGTTCGTCGAGGTCGAACGTCGCGCTCTTGCCGTCGAGGATGTTGCGCGCGATCAGATCGCCCTTGTGCATGACTTCCTCCACCGCCTCGCGGCCCTGGCTCCAATGGTCGAGCATGGTCGAACGGGAAAATTCGAAATCCTTCGCGCCGCTTTCCCAGGCGCGTGACCTGTAGATCAGGTGGACGATGTTGACCGATCCGCCATCCAGCATTGCGCGCAGCTTTTGCGCTTCGGCATTGTCGCACAGTTCGGGTGGCAGCTTGTCGAGCAACGCCTTGATCGCGCCATGCTCGCGCCGCAGCTGTAGATACTGGTCCGTCACCTGGCGGGTACGGCTGCTATACTGGATGTCCTTCATGCGCGAATAGACATCGGTCATCTGCCGCGGCATCGGCCCTTCGGCGGGGAAGAGGTCGACCTGGAACACCAGCATGTCTTCCGTCTGGCGGCTGAGCACATGGGACAGTGGCGTGTTGGACACCAGGCCGCCGTCCCAATACCAGCGCCCGTCAATCTCGACCGGCGGCAGGCCAGGGGGCAGCGCGCCCGACGCCATGATGTGGCGCGCGTCGATCCGCGTGTTGCCGCCGGGACCGCGCGTATCCCAATAGGCAAAGTTGCCAGACTCCACGTCAACCGCGCCCACGGACAGGCGGACTGGACCATCGTTGAGAAGATCCCAGTCGATGCAGGCGTCCAGCGTCTCCTTCAACGGCGCGCTGTCGTAGAAGCTGATCGCGCCCTGCGAGCCTTCGGGCATCATCATCGCGGGCCACAGGCGCGGGCGAAACATGCCGGGCACGCCGAAGGTCGCGACCGTGCCCGCAGCGGCCAGATGCACCGCCTCGCGCACATGATCGATATCGGGCAGCAAGATATTGGGCATGCCGCCCGAAACGGTGTACCAGAATTTCTTGAGACGGCTGATCCGGCGATGCGGCAGGTTGCCGGCGATGATGGCGGCGTTGATCGCGCCGATGGATATGCCCGCGACCCAGCTGACATCGACCCCCAGCTCATCGAGCCGTTCATAGACGCCGGACTGGAACGATCCCAACGCCCCGCCGCCCTGCAGCAACAACGCGACTTCACGGGGGAGGGGGAGGGGTGTGCGGGCGCGGCGAAGCGGTTTCGCTTCCTGCGCCTTGGGTTCCATATCTGCCATGTCGCAGTGCAATATAGTCTTTGGCGTCATGATTCCAACTTAATGTATCGTAACAAATCACCTGTCGCCGCAACCTTCGTGTTGGCTGACTGTTCCCCGAACGCATTGAATCGCGTAGGCAACGATCAAGAGAAAGGGAGGGCGTCATGCGGCTCGACGACGAACAGGAAAGCAGTCATTACGAGGTGCAGGACGGCCGTGGCGGCGGCGGTGGTGGCCTGGGCGGCGGCCTTGGCATGTTGCTGCCGCTGATCGGCAGCCGTTTCGGGTGCGGCGGGATCGCCGTGGTGCTGATCATCATGGTGGTGATGGGTATGAACCCGTTGAGCCTGATCGGCGGCGGCGGCGGTGGACAGCAGGTTCAGACCGAACGCCCGGCGACCGGCGAACTCAGCGCGGTTCAGCGCACCTCGCTCAAGGTGCTGGGATCGACCGAACGCCGCTGGACCGACATTTTCAAGGCGGAGGGGCAGCAATATCCGCCGCCGACCCTGGTCTTCTTCAGCCAGAATGGCCAGTCGGGCTGCGGCGCGGCGCAATCGGCGATGGGGCCATTTTACTGCCCGGCCGACCAGCGCATCTATATCGACACCGATTTCTTCAACGAGATGGAAAGCCGCTTCAACGCGCCTGGCGATTTCCCGATCGGCTATATCATCGCGCATGAGGTCGGCCATCACATCCAGACCATCACTGGTGAGGCGGACAAGATCCGCAAGGCGCAGCAGCGCGCCAGTGAGGCGGAGGGTAACGCGCTACAGGTGAAGATGGAATTGCAGGCCGACTGCTATGCCGGGGTCTGGGCCGCGCGCGACACCAATTTGATGGAGGCGGGCGACCTGGAGGAAGGGATGCGCGCGGCGCAGGCGATCGGCGACGACACGCTTCAGAAATCGGCCGGGCGGCGGCCTGTACCCGAAAGTTTCACCCACGGCACTGGCGCGCAACGGATGGAATGGCTGCGCAAGGGGCTGTCCACCGGCGATCCTGCCCAGTGCGACACGTTCCAGGGCGCGATCTGACCCTTATTCCGAATTGGGCGATCCGGCGGGGGCGTCCTGCGGCGAAAAGCCGGCGGCCATGCCCCCGGTCATCGGCGGCGCGGATGTGTCGGGCAGGCCGGCGTCGGGCACCATCGCCGGTTGGTCGGCCCCGACCATCGGCTGACCGAAGGCGGATGGGGCATCGACCGATGGCGCGCCGGGCGTCACCACCGGTGCGACTGGCATGGGTGGCGGCGGGGGCGGTACATCGGGCTTGATGGCCGGTTCGCCCTGTTGCTGCGGGGTGCCGGGTTTGGGCAGCAGAGCCTGAGTCGCCATCACGATCAACGGCGCGGCCAGCAGCGTGGCGATGGCGAAATTGCGATACATCATAAATGTGCGACTTTTCTGGAACGATAATCGCCGACTTTTATCCGAAATGGGTAAATAAAGCCCTGCCATGCCCTCACCCTGGACGGCTGGTCGCTCCCGTCAATGGCGGTCGAGCTTCGCCAGCAGCGCCATCATGTCATCCGGCACGCCATCGCGTCCTGGCGCATAAGTAGCGCGCAAGGCGTTGCCAACGCCTTCATAAGGCTCTGGCAAAGCGACGGTGACGATGCGGCTGCCGCCGCCATCGCGTCCCGGTGCCGATCGGCCATAGGCTTTGCGCGGGATATCCATGCAACCTGAACGGCCGGCGAGGCCAAAAGTTTCTGGCATTCGTCGCAAGCCCAAGCGATAGCGCCCGGACATAAGGGAGAGCAGACGTGACCGACTGGCTGGAAACGCAGGCCCGGATCAGGGGCCATTCGCCTTTTTTGACACGCGCGCTGGATCGTTTTCCGGCCGTGACCGAAAGGCTGGCGGCCGGTGACCATGACGGCGCGCTGGCCGCGGCGCAGGCGGCGGGCAGCCCGGAAGACGGCGTGGCCCGGTCGCTGCGCCGCCGTCGCGGGGCGATCGCGCTGGCGGTGGCCGCCGCTGACCTGGCGGGCGTCTGGGACATGGATCGCGTCACCCGTATCCTCTCCGACTTCGCCGACCAGGCGTTGGAGGAAGCGCTCGCCGCGGCAATGCAGGAACGCTATCCCGACGCCGAGCATCGCGGCTTCGTTGTGCTCGCGCTGGGCAAGCATGGCAGTCGCGAGCTGAATTACTCGTCGGATATCGACCCGATCCTGCTCTACGACCCCGCCACCCTGCCGCATCGCGAGCGGGAAGATGTGGCCGACGCCGCTGTGCGTATCGGCCGCCGGATGAGCGAGTTGCTCAGCGCCCGCGATGGCGATGGCTATGTGTTCCGCGTCGACCTGCGCCTGCGGCCCTCGCCCGAAGCCACGCCGATAGCGTTGCCGGTAGAGGCGGCGATCGGCTATTATGAATCGACCGCGATGGGATGGGAGCAGGCCGCCTTCATCCGCGCGCGTCCTGCCGCGGGCGACATGGCGCTCGGCGACTATTTCATGCGGCAGATCCGCCCCTTCGTCTGGCGGCGCAGCCTGGATTTCGGCGCGATCGACGCGATCGTCGATATCAGCCGCCGCATCCGCGACCATTATGCGCAGGGGCAGGCGTTCGGGCCAGGCTATGACCTCAAACGTGGACGCGGCGGTATCCGCGAGGTGGAATTTTTCGCCCAGGTTCACCAGCTCATCCATGGCGGCCGCGACCCGTCGCTGCGATCGGGTAACACGCGCGAGGCGCTGGCGGCGCTCGCCGCGGCGAACGTGATCGAGGGCGAAGTCGCCGCGCGGCTGGACGAGGCCTATATCCTGTTCCGCACGATCGAACATCGGCTCCAGATGGTGGAGGACCACCAGACACATGAGCTGCCAAAGTCGCCCGCCAGCCTCGACAATGTCGCCCGCTTGCATGGCCTGCCGGACGCGGCGGCGCTGCTCGATCTGTTGCGCCCGCATGTGGAATGGGTCGGCCGCAACTATGATCGCCTCAGTCCGCAAAAGGACGATGCCGGGCTCTCCCAGGACGAGGAGCGGTTGAAGGCGCAACTGATCGAGATCGGCTTTGCGGACCCCGAAACCCCGCTCGCCCGCATCGCCCACTGGCGCGGCGGCACGATCCGGGCGCTGCGCAGCGCGCCGTCGCGCGAGGCGCTGGAGGCGCTGATGCCCGGCCTGATGCGCGCGCTGGCCAAGGCGCCCGATCCCAGCCGCGCGCTCAACCGGCTGGACGACATGATCGGCCGCCTGCCCAGCGCGATCAACTTCTTCAAACTGCTTGTCGCACGCCCTGCTTTGGTCGAATTGCTGGCCGAAATATTGAGCCATGCCCCGACCCTGGCCGATGCGCTGGGGCGCCGGGCGGAACTGATCGACGGCCTGATCGACGCCACCGCCTTCGACCCGCCACCGTCCGTGCCGCAACTGGCGCGGCAACTGGGGGCGCTGGAGCCGGGCGAGGATTATCAGGCGCTGCTCGACCGGGTGCGACAGCGGGTCGGCGACCGCCGCTTCGCATTGGGCGCGCAGATTATCCGCGGGGGCGATCCGCTGGAGGCGGGTAGGGGCTATGGCCGTGTTGCCGAAGCCGCGATCGAGGCGCTGGCCGCCGCCACCGTCGCCGAATTTGAAATCGCCCATGGCGAGGTGCCGGGCGGCGAGATGGTGATCCTGGCGCTGGGCCGCATGGGCGGTGGGATACTCACCCACGCTTCCGACCTTGATCTCGTCTATCTTTTCACCGGTGATTTTTCAACCGAATCCGATGGTCGCAAGCCGCTCGGCGCGACCCAATATTTCAACCGCCTGGCGCAGCGCGTCACCAACGCCCTGTCGGTCGCCACGGCGTTCGGCCCGCTCTATGAGGTCGACACGCGGCTGCGCCCGTCCGGCGCGCAGGGACTACTGGCGGTCAGCCTCGACAGTTTCGCCAAATATCAGCGGGAGGACGCCTGGACCTGGGAGCATCTGGCGCTCACCCGCGCCCGTCCTGTCTTCGGATCGCCCCATGCGCGCGCCGCGATCGACGCGGTGCTGACCGAAACCTTCCAGCGTCCGCGCGATTTCGACGATCTGGCGCGGCAAGCGGTGAAGATGCGCGGCGATATCGCCAAGCACAAGCCGCCGGCCAGCGCCCTCGATGTCAAACTGGTGCCGGGCGGCCTGGTCGACCTGGAATTTCTGATCCATGTGAACCAGTTCCATTATCGCATGGCCTTCGACCCGGATCTGGGTCAGGCGCTGGCCGAATTGGTCGCGGCTGGCCATCTGCCTGCCGGCCTTATCGCCGCGCATGACCTCATCACCCGCTATCTGGTGGTGTCGCGTTTGGTTTCGCCCAAATCGATCGAGCCGGCGGAGGCCACCCGGCCCCTGGTCGCCCGCGCCTGCGGCATGAACGATTGGGATGGGCTGCTTGCAAGCTATGCCAAGGCGCGGCAATGCGTAGGCGAGGCCTGGGCCGCGCTTGCCGCGCCCTATCAGGAGGAAATATGATGCTGGAACAGGGTGAATCCGTCCCCGCCGTGACGCTGACCGACGCCGATGGCGTGGACTTTGCGCTGGACGTCTATCAGGGCAAGCCGCTGGTCGTCTATTTCTATCCCAAGGCGGACACGCCCGGCTGCACCAACCAGGCGAAGGATTTCACCGCGCTGGCCGATGATTTCGCCGCCGCGGGCGTGCCGATCGTAGGCATTTCCAAGGACAAGCCGGCCAAGCTCAAGAAATTCGCCGACAAATATGGCCTGCGCGTCATTCTGGCGTCCGACGAATCGGGCGCAGCGTGCGAGGCGTTCGGCACTTGGGTCGAAAAGTCGCTCTATGGCCGCAAATATATGGGGATCGAGCGTGCGACCTTCCTGATCGGGGCGGATGGCGCGATTTTGCGGGTCTGGCCAAAGGTGAAGGTCAAGGGCCACGCCGCAGAGGTGCTGGAGGCGGTGCAGGGGCTTTGACCCTGCCCGGCGCGGTGACCAGCGTGGGTGCGGGGTGCGCCCATGTCCTGCTGACGCCCGATCCGCGCGCTAAGGTCATGGCGTCGCGCGCGGTGGCGCGGGCCTGGCGGCAGGGGCGGCTGGCGCATCGGTTCGACGTCGCCTTGCCGGATCGCCCCGCGCGACCCGCCACGCCCGCATTGTTGCCGCCCGGCCAGATGCCCCGGCGCGGCAAGATCGGTTCGGAGCGGGCGCGGATCGCCATGCTCCACGCGATCGCCCATATCGAATGCGTCGCGATCGATCTTGCCTTCGACATGATCGGCCGTTTTGGTGGGCAGTTTCCCGCGGCCTTTACCGACGAATGGATGCAGGTCGGCGCGGAGGAGGCGATGCATTTCGCGCTGCTGGAACGCCGCCTGCGCCAGATGGGCAGCCATTATGGAGCGCTGCCCGCCCATGATGGCCTGTGGCAGGCGGCGGAGGAGACGGCGGGCGACGCGCTCGCCCGGCTTGCCATCGTGCCCATGGTGCTGGAGGCGCGCGCGCTCGACATCACGCCCGCCACGATCGACCGGTTCGAAGCGGTGGGTGACATGGCATCCGGCCGCATGCTGCGACGCATCATGACGGACGAGATTCGCCATGTTGCGGCGGGGACGAAATGGTTTGTCGCGGCGACGAACAGATTGGGCGTTGATGCGGCCAACCATTACCAAATGCTTGTGAAACGCCATTTTAGGGGCAGCGTTAAGCCACCGTTCAACGACTCGGCGCGTCGACAGGCCGGTCTGACGGAAGATTTCTACGTTGCGCTTGCAACATGACCGGCGATTTGCAGTCTGCATCCGGCGGGGGCGATCCAGGTCGCCAATAAATTAAACACGGGAAGCGCCGAGGGGCATAAAGCCTCCGGTGACATAGTCGGGGTCTGCATGTCGGTTCTTCATACGGTAAATGCTCGCGGTTCGCGTTGGTTCCAAACCAGCAAGGTTAAGACAATTTTAGCCAGTTTCGGGATTGTCGGCGCGCTCTGCGCAACCGCCCCGGTTCACGCCACCGAAGGTGACGACCCCTATGGCGACGCCTCGGAAATCAACACCAGCGCGCTCGGCCCGTCCGATGTGGGCTTCTCCAACCTCTTTTCCAGCCTGCAACGCCTCGACGGCAATGCCAAGACCGCGGCCTACATCCCGTCGGGCCGCCCGGTCGAAAAGCTGATCCTGACCTCGAACTTCGGCGTCCGTTCCGACCCGTTCAACCGCGCTGCCCGGATGCACAAGGGCATCGACATTCCCGGCCCGATCGGCACGCCGATCCACGCCACGGCCGACGGCATCATCAGCCGCGCCGGCTGGGCCAGCGGCTATGGCAATCTCGTTCAGATCTCGCACGGCAGCGGCATGGAAACGCGCTACGGCCATATGTCGAAGCTGCTGGTCGCTGAAAATAGCTATGTGAAGCGCGGCCAGATCATCGGTCTGATGGGCTCGACCGGCCGCTCGACCGGCAGCCACCTCCATTATGAAGTCCGCGTCGATGGCGCCGCGATCAACCCGCTACCTTTCGTTGCCGGCCCTGATTATCTGGTCGCGATGAACACCAAGCCGCCGCTCGCCATGGGTGGCCCGACCAAGGCGCAGGAAAAGGCCGCCGACTGAGGTCCACTTTGCCGACATTCGTACAAGGCCCGGCACCCTATGGGTTGCCGGGCCTTTTGCTTGACCCTATCTAGGCACCATGGCCGACATTGATCTCACCCCTTCCGCTGCCGCGCGTGTCGCTGCGATCGCCGCAAAGCAGGGCAAGCCCGCGATCCTGCGATTGGCCGTGGAGGGCGGCGGCTGTTCCGGCTTCCAATATCGCTTCGGCCTGGCTGATGCGGTGGAGGCCGAAGACCTGTCGGTCGAGCGCGACGGCGTGACCCTGGTGGTCGATGACGTCAGCCTGGACCTGGTGCGCGGCTCCGCCGTCGATTTCGTTTCCGACCTGGGTGGGCAGGCCTTCAAGGTGACCAATCCCAACGCGACCGCTGGCTGCGGTTGTGGGACCAGTTTCTCGGTCTGAATCCTTCCGTTTGAAAATCCGCGTGCGCCTGCGTAGGCAGGAGCCCAGACCGAACCTTGGAACTGGGCTCTTGCCTGCGCAGGAGCACGCATAGATTGAACGGATTGCCAGCCATGCGCATCGCCACCTTCAACATCAACGGCATCAAGGCGCGCTTGCCCCGCCTGCTGGAATGGCTGGGCGAAACGCAGCCCGACATCGCCTGCCTTCAGGAAATCAAGACCAGCGACGAAACCTTCCCGGTCAAGGATATCGAGGCGGCCGGTTACGGCGTGATCTGGCACGGGCAGAAGGGGTTCAACGGCGTCGCCATCCTGGCGCGGGGCGAAACCCCGGTCGAGGTGCGCCGCGGCCTGGAGGGCGAGCCGGAAGACGAGCATAGTCGCTATCTGGAAGCCAATGTGAAGGGCGTGCGCGTCGCGTCCATCTACCTGCCTAACGGCAATCCGCAGCCCGGCCCCAAATTCGATTACAAATTGCGCTGGATGAAGCGCCTGCGCGACCGCGCGACGCAAATCTGGGCGGAGGAAATCCCCGCGATCCTGGCGGGCGATTATAATGTCATCCCGCGTGACGTGGATACCTTCTCGGTCAAGGCGATGCAGGACGACGCGCTGATGCAGCCGGAAAGCCGCGAGGCCTATCGCCGGCTGCTGGGCGACGGCTGGACAGATGCGCTGCTGACCCGCCATCCCGCAGGCGGCGTGTGGACCTTCTGGGACTATCAGGCGAACAGCTGGCCGCGCGACGCGGGCTTTCGCATCGATCATCTGCTGCTCAGCCCCGCCGCCGCCGACCGCCTGGTCGATGCGCAGGTCGACAAGGAATTTCGCGGCCGGGAAAAGGCCAGCGACCACGCGCCGACCTGGGTCGAATTGCGCGCCGAATAATTACCCGGATAATATTGACTCAATTAAATCCGGGTAATAATAGCCGTACCGAAGGAGATTCGGTATGGAACGCACTTTGACGGCTTTTTCAGGTGATCTGTGGATCGCCACTGGCGACGAAGCGGAGGTGCGGGAGGCTTTACGCGCCCTGGGGGACGATGCGCAGGCCGTCCTGCTGTTCGACGACGCCACCGGCCGTCAGGTCGATATCGACCTGCGCGCCGGATCGGCAGACGCGCCACGGGGCAGGGGCCGTCCGAAGCTGGGCGTGCAGCCGCGCGAGATCACGCTATTGCCGCGTCATTGGGACTGGCTCGCTACCCAGTCGGGCGGCGCATCCGCCACCGTGCGGCGACTGGTGGACGCGGCGCGCAAGGCCGACCCGGACAAGCCCAGCCCGCGGGCCGCCATGGACGCGGCCTATCATTTCATGACGGCGATAGCGGGTGACCGGCCGGGCTATGAAGCGGCGATCCGAGCGCTCTATGCAAAGGACGAACAACTGTTCAACTCGCTGTCTCAGGACTGGCCATCAGGCATTCGCGACCACGCCCGCGCGCTGGCGGGACCGGCGTTCCTGTAGGCCTTCCAAACCGTCGGGCTGAGCCTGTCGAAGCCATGGTCTTTTTTAAGAAACGGCGCTTCGACAGGCTCAGGGCGAACGGATGTAGGCTGTATAGAAACCTAAGCCGCCAGTCGCAGGAACGGCACCGGCTGGGTCGATCGCAGCACGATCGGCTTGCCCTCCGACGCTTCGAACAATTCGCCGTCCAGGATGACGCTGCTGCGGTCGCCCTCGATACGGATGGTGTCGCCCTGTTCCAGATGGATGCCCTGCATCTTGTGCTTGCCGACCCGCTTGAACAGGCTGGCCCATACCAGCCGCAGCAAGGATGGCAGATTCTGGTCCACCGCCATCAGTTTCATATTGCCGCTGCGGCTGTCACCGGGGTCCACGCCCAGCAGCAGCCGTTCCAATGTGGTCACGATCAGCACGGCGAAGCGCCCGACCAACTGGCCGTCGCGAATCAGGGAAATCCGCACCGGATTGCCCGATGGCGGCAGAAACTTGGCGCTGATGCCAAACAGCAGCGAAAAGACCACCGCCAGTGCGGTGATGACATGGCTCAGGCCATTGGACAGGCCCAGCGGATAGATCTGGTTGCGGCAATAGAGCATATAGTCGGCGAGGCCCGCGCCGCCCAGGAACATGCCGAGCACCGGACGGCTGCCGACCGCGCCGTCGGACAAGGCGATCAGTTCGCGCGCGACGACATGATCGTCCACGCCCGCCTTGGCGATGGCCACGATCCGCTCCAGCGCCTTGATCGGGTCGCCATGGATGCCCAGGTCCAGGGCGATCAGGTTGGTCTTGCCATTGGGCAGCACCGCGATCGGCGGCACCCGGCCCTTGAAATGCTCACCCTGATAGAGTTCGGTCAGCGATGCCTGCACCGTCCCGTCGCCGCCGTTGATGACGATGACGACCGGATCGACGCGGGCGATCGTCTGGAACGCCCGGCCGATCTGATCGACCTGCTCCACTTCATAATGGAAGATGTCGGGGTTGCTGGCGCAATAGCTGCGCACGAGGGGAAGGGTCTGCCGGTTGCCCGTGGACTTCGGATTGGACAGGAGCGCGACGCAGACCATGGCTTTGGATCACATATATTTGAGGTTGATCGTGATTTTCGTCACGCCCGGTCCAACATGGAAGGCCGCCTTCTCCACGCCTGGTTTTCCCAGGTTGAAGATGCTGATCGATGGATTGTTGGAAAATCCACCGCCGTCGCGCGAAATATCCGTCTTGCCATTGCCGTCGCGGTCATGCCGCACGGCGATGCCATATTCGCCTGCCTTGGGCACCGGGACGCAAAAGCGCATCGCGCCATTGGCCGGCCGTACCGCCGTGTCGATGCGGTTGATCCATTCACCCTTGGCCAGCCAAGCGGCCCTGGTGGCGGGATAGGATTGAACGCGCACCTTGCCGGTGGCGGCGGTGAAACCGCGCACATCGACCAGCACGGCCGGGCCTTTGGCGCTGCTCTCGCACCGCCCCAGATCGTTCGCGATTTCCTCGCCATGGGCCATGGCCGGGACCGCCGCGATCATCGCTGCACCCGCCATCACACCCATTGCAACTTTTACCATGACCATCAGACTCCTGGAAGCTATAGCCGCCGATATGGACCGGCGGACAAACCCCTGTTCGCCCCGCTTTTTACCTGACTCGCATATGAGATGGGTTTGCGGCCAAAACATGGTGATGGGACGACGACTTAGAGAATGCTGACCGCCACCGACCGTTATCTCGCCCGCCTGATCGCGGTGCCCATGCTGGGTACGCTTGTGATCGCCGCGATGCTGCTGGTGCTCGACAAGATGCTCAGCCTGTTCGATTTCGTCGCGGCGGAAGGAGGGCCAGTCAGCGTCGTGTGGCGGATGCTCGCGAATATGCTGCCCGAATATCTCTCGCTCGGCATCCCGATCGGCCTGATGCTCGGCATCCTGCTCGCCTTCCGCAAGCTGGCCCTGTCGTCGGAACTGGACGTGATGCGCGCGGTCGGCCTGTCCTACGGACGGCTGCTGCGCGTTCCCTATATGTACGCCATTGCGCTGGCGCTGCTCAATTTCGGGATCGTCGGTTTCGTTCAGCCGCTCTCGCGCCACGCCTATGAAGCGCTGCGATTCGAACTGCGATCGGGCGCGCTCGGCGCGTCGATCAAGGTCGGCGAGTTCACCAACCTGGGCAAGCGCATGACCCTGCGGATCGAGCGCAGCCTAGACGAAGGCCGCAATCTCCAGGGCATCTTCGTCCGCGCGGTGAGCCGCGATGGCCAGTCGGTCGCGGTCACGGCGGCGCAGGGCACGTTCCTGGCCACCGACGATCCCGACGTCATCATCTTCCGCCTGCGCAACGGCGTGCTGGTGAACGACGCGCCCAAGTACAAGACGCCGCGCATCCTCTCCTTCTCCAGCCATGACCTGCCGATCGACCTGCCGCAGATCGAAAATTTCCGTGGCCGCGACGTCGACAGGGAAAAGACGATTCCCGAATTGATGGTGATCGGCAAAAATCCCGCCACGCCGGAAAAATTGAAGGATGAAGTGCGCGCCAATTTCCATTTCCGCATGGTCGAGGTGGTGTTCATGTTCCTGCTGCCGCTCGCCGCGCTGGCGTTCGCCATCCCGCCCAAGCGATCGACCTCGGCGCTCGGCGTCTTCCTCTCGATCGTGTTCATCGTCACCTATCATAAGGTGAACCAATATGGCGAAGGCATCGGCGCATTGGGGAAAGTGGACCCGATCATCGCGTTGTGGGGGCCTTTCCTGCTCGCGTCGGGTCTGGTGCTGTGGATGTATCATGTGATCGCCAACCGACCCGGCGGCCAGCCGATCGGCGCACTGGAAGTGGCCTTCTCCAAGCTTGGCAAGCAGATCGTCCGGCTGCTGCGCTTCGGGCGGCGACGTCCCGTTGCGCAAGGAGCGGCCTGACCCATGCAGTTCAATTTCTTCCCGTCGCGTCAGATCAGCTGGTATATGGCGCGCCTGTTCCTGACCCGGACCTTCGCCGTGCTGATGCTGCTGGTGGTCGTCCTCCAGACGCTCGACCTGCTGGGCAATTCGGGTGACGTATTGTCCTATCCCGGCAATGGCGACCCGGAACTATGGCATTATGTCGGCCTGCGCGCGCCGCAGATCGTCGCGCGCTTCCTGCCATTCTCCGTGCTGCTGGGTACGCTGGTCATGCTGGCGACGCTCAACCAGAATAGCGAAATCATCTCGATGAAGGCGGCGGGCCTGTCCGCGCACCAGATACTCGCCCCGTTGATCGCTACGGCGCTCGGCGTATCGGTCATCAGCTTCGTCTTCAACGAACGGATCGTCGCCCGCTCGACCGCGGCGCTCAGCGCCTGGCAGGCGGTCGATTATGGCCCGATCCCGCGCGACAGCGGGGTCAAGAGCAACCCCTGGGTGCGTGACGGCAACAATCTGGTCAACGCCGCCATCGTCGCGGGGCGCGGCAATGAAGTGCAACTGCGCAAGGTACAGATCTACAATCGCATCAACAACAGCCTGACGACCATCGTCCAGGCACCCAAGGGCCGTTACGACGCCGCCAGCAAAAGCTGGCTGCTGGAAGGCGCGCGCCAGTTCGATGTAGCGCGCGGCACGGTCCGCAATGTCGGCACCGTCCGCTTCGGCCGCGACATCCGCCCGGACCAGTTCACCTTGGCGAAGGTCGATCCCGACGCGCTGACCTTCCACGAACTGGAAGCAGCGATCTCCGACCTGCATGACGCTGGCCGTCCCACCGCGGAGTTGGAGGGTAGTTTGTGGCACAAATTGTCGGGTCCGCTCTCCGCGTTGCTGATGCCGATCCTGGGATCGGTCGCGGCGTTCGGTCTGGCGCGATCGGGCCAATTGTTCATGCGGGCGGTGCTGGGCATGGCGCTCGGCTTTGCTTATTTCGTCGCCGACAATTTCTCGCTCGCGATGGGCAGCCTTGGTGCCTATCCGCCGGTGCTCGCCGCCTGGGCGCCGTTCTTCCTGTTCCTGCTGGTCGGCGAGACGGTGCTTTTCCGAACGGAAGAATAGAGAGAAATAAAAAGGCCCCGGCGACCAAGGGACGTCGCACGGGGCCTTCCAGAGGGGGCGTTCCGATCCTCATAGGGGGAGGGAAAGAGACCGGAACAACCTCGATATAGGTCGGGTGAAATCAGGTTTCAACAGGCAACTGAAATAATATGTAGGCCTGTTCCCAGCCTCTTACCGCCACAACCTGGCAAGCGTCGCCAGCAGGCCAGCCTCATCCGCGCCGTTGCCCGCTCTTGGAGCGCCATAGCCGCGACATTCCAGGCAGTCGGCGCGGACGCCTGCGCCCATGACCAGCGCCCTGACGTCCGACACCGCCTGCGTCGCCCAGCCGCGCTGGATCAGCGCCTGGCGCGCGAGCATGTCGCGCGAGGCGCTGGCGTCGCCCTGTTCGCGGTCGGCGATCGACTGGACGAAGGCGGCGAAGCTGTCGGGCTGCTTTTCGATATAATAGGCTTTCGCCTTGGCGGGATCGAGTTTCGCCCGGCGCGCGGCTTCGGCGATGGCGTCCTCTAGCCCGCCGAACCGATCCACCAGGCCGATCTGGCGCGCGGTGCCACCGTCCCAGACGCGGCCCTGCGCGATGGCGTCGATCGCTTGCGGAGACTTTTTGCGTGATCGCGCGACGAGGCCCACGAAGCGGCGGTAGATATCCTCGACGCCCAGTTGCATGATCTGGTCGAATTCCGGCGTGGTGCCACCTGCGACGTCGGGCTGGCCGGACAGTGGCGTGGTGCGCACGCCGTCGGTGGTGACACCGATCTTCGCCAGCGTCCCTTCGAAGCTGGGCAAGATGCCAAACACGCCGATTGATCCGGTGATCGTGTCCGGCTCTGCGAAGATGACGTCGGCCGGGGTCGATACCCAGTAGCCGCCGCTGGCCGCGACATTGGCCATGGAAACGACCACGGGCAGCCCATCAGCCTTGGCCTTCAGGATCGCGCCGCGGATCTTCTCCGAAGCCATGACGGAGCCGCCGGGCGAATCGACGCGCACGACGAGCGCCTTCAATTCCTTTTCATCGAGCGCGGTCAGCAGCAGGTCGGATATGGTGTCGCCCGCCGCCGTGCCGGGACCGGCTTCGCCATCGACAATGTCGCCTGCGATGGTCAGCACGCCGATCTGGCCGTCATTGGCGGGTTTATGCGCTTTCACATAGGCGGCTAGGTCAATCGTGGCGAAACTGCCCGCCTTGGCGCTGGCCGCTTCGCCTGCGATTCGGGCGACATGTTCGCCGAAGGCGGCTTCGTCGCCCAGCTTGTCGACCAACCCGTTGGCCAGCGCTGCCTTGCCCATGTCGCCCCCGACCGCCTGCGCGGCGGCCAGCGGGTTGGCGGCATAGGCGGCGATCTTCGCCTTGGGCCGCGCTTTCGCGACATCGTCCTGCCAGTTCTGCCACAGCGCCCCGGCCAGCGCCTGGTTCGCCTGCTTCGCTTCGGGCGATTGTTCGGTGCGGGTGAAGGGTTCGACGAAGCTCTTGTAGGTGCCGACGCGATAGACATGGGTGTTGATGCCCAGCCTGTCGATCAGCCCCTTATAATAAAGGTTCGATCCGCCCCGACCCATGATCGCGACGCCGCCCAGCGGGTCGCTCCACACTTCGCTGGCATGGGCGGCGATCTGGTAGCCATCATCACTATAGAGAGTGGCATAGGCCAGCACCGGCTTTTTAGCGGCGCGCACCGCGTCCAGCGCCTTGCCCACGCGCGCCATCGCGACCTGACCGCCGCCCATGAAACCGTCAACGTTCAGCACGACCGCCTTGACCTTGTCGTCGCCCTTGGCTGCGTCGAGCGCGGCGACGATGTCGGATAGGCGATATTCCTTCGCGTCCGGGCCGGAGCCGGAAAGCAGGGCCATCGCGCCGACTTGCGCGGGCTGCTCGACGATGCTGCCGTCCAGGTCGAGCAGCAGAGCGCCCGACGATACTGTCTTGCCGGGCTTTGGCGAGTAGGAAAGGGCGGCATAAAGCGCACCGAAGAAGAGCAGCAGGAAGAGGAGGACGAGGCCGTCCTTGATCGCGACCAATATGCGCCAGGCGCCCTTCACAAATGCCAATTGCTGCTCCTGTTGTTATACCCTGCCGGGCTATCGTAACGCCGCGCCGACTGCAATGTGGGGGGCGTAGATGGGGCGACAAGCTTGCGCGCGCGATTTAGCGCGTTATGGGAAGGCGATCATTCGCCGTTATCGTGCAGGAGACGCGCCCAATGCCCACTCTCGTCCTCATCCGCCATGGCCAGTCGTCGTGGAACCTGGAAAACCGCTTCACCGGATGGTGGGACGTGGACGTGACCGAGAAGGGCGCGGAAGAAGCGCGAGCCGCCGGTCGCCTGATGGCGGAGAAGGGGCTGGATTTCGACCAATGCTATACCAGTTTCCAAACCCGCGCGATCAAGACGCTCAATCTGGCGCTGGAGGAAATGGGGCGGCTGTGGCTTCCGGTCGAAAAGGACTGGCGCCTGAACGAGCGCCATTATGGCGGCCTGACCGGCCTAAACAAGGCGGAGACAGCGGCCAAGCATGGCGACGACCAGGTCAAGATCTGGCGCCGCAGCTTCGACATTCCGCCGCCGGTGCTGGAAGCGGGCAGCGAATTCGACCTGTCGACGGACCGCCGCTATGCCGGCATCGCCATCCCCTCGACCGAAAGCCTGAAGGACACGATCGCGCGCGTTCTGCCCTATTGGGAGGCAACGATCGCGCCCGACCTGAAGGCGGGCAAGCGCGTGCTGATTTCCGCGCACGGCAATTCGCTCCGCGCGCTGGTCAAGCATCTGTCCAACATCCCCGACGACGAGATCACCCATCTGGAAATCCCGACCGGCCAGCCGATCGTCTATGAACTGGCGGACGATCTGAGCGCGACCGATCGCTATTATCTGTCGGAACGCTAAGCCGTTCAGCAGACCGCAGCTGCCGGGAAGATGATAAAAAGGCGCCCTTCCTGTCGGAAGAGCGCCTTTTTTCATGTCTGTTATCGGTTCAGAACTTCAGGCGGCTTTCCACGCCGATCACGCGCGGCTGCGCGACCGACTGGGCGTAGCCGCGATAGATGACGCCATCATTGACCTGGCCATAGCGGGTCAGGTCGTTGCCGATGCCGGTGATCGCATATTTGTCGAAGATGTTGTTGGCGAACACCCCGATTTCATAAGCGTCAGTCTTGTAGCTGATGTTCGCGCGGCTCATCGTATAGGCCGGGATGCGCTCGCCGCCGCCACGCAGGCCGGCGCGGCTGTAGATGCCCCCGGTGTAGGTGGTGGTCCAGCCCAGTACGACCGCATTGTCACCCATGGGGATGTCATAGGTGATGCCGATCGCGCCGCTGTTCTTGGTCGAACCGGGCAGGCGATCGCCCGCGAAGGCACCAACCAGATCGCCACCGGCGACGGACAGCAAGGCAGGGACGTCTTCGGTCAGCTTCGCGTCGAGGTAGCTATAGTTGCCGCGGATGGAGAGGCCCTGGATCGGGCGCGCATCGAAGGAGAATTCGATGCCCTTCGATTCCGCCGCGCCGCCATTGGTGATGATGCCGATCGCGCCATTGACGGTCTGGCCGTCCAGCTGGATGCCGTCCCATTTGATCTTGAACGCCGACAGGCTCATCGACAGTTTGCGGTCGAACAATTGGGCGCGAACGCCGATTTCCGCATTTTTCACCTTGTCCGGGCCGTAGGATAGTTCGTTATCCAATGCGCAGAGATTCTGGCCTGCCGGGAGCGGCAGGACGCACGGCGCGACGCGGTTTACGCCGCCGATGCGATAGCCCTTCGAATAGGTGCCCCACACCATCAGATCAGGCGTGATGTTGTAGGAAGTGTTGAATTTCCAAACCGTGCCGTCCTTGCCGGTCGAACCGGCGCGCGAACGGAAATTGATGGCGGGGAAGGTCTGGAACAGCGGCAGGGCGGTGCCGCCCAGCACGTCGGCGGCATATTTGAAATAGCGGATACCGGCCGTAACCTGCCATTGCGGCGTGATCTTGAAGCTGCCTTCGCCGAAGATCGCCTTTTCGTCGAGCTTGGTCTTCACATAAGACGCATATTCGACTTCGTCTGGCCGGTTGATGCCCGCATAGGCCGGGTAGCCCGGTACGATCTCACGATAGTCGGAGTTAGTGTTCTGGCGATTCCAGAAGCCGCCTAAGACCCAGCTGAACGGTCCGCCATGGGTGGAAACCAGCCGCACTTCCTGATTATATTGTTCGTCCGTACCACGCGATTGGGTGTAGCCGGAGAAGGCCGGGAACAGCTCATAATCATAGTCGAGGTCGAGCAGCAGATCGGTGACGTCGATCGAGCTGCGGCGCTTCTTGTTAGTGTAAGCCGACACGAATATCGCCTGCGCCACGTCGGCGATATTGCCCTGCACTTCGAGCGAGACGAGCTGCGAAGTACGCTTGGACGGCTCGGCGGAGCGCCATGGCGCTTCATATTTGCCTTCGCCAATCACGTTGCCGCCAGTTGCCTGACGACCCTGGGTCTTGGTCTGCTGGAAAGCGTAAGTGAAATAGGCCTGGAAATCTTCGCCCGTAAAACCGAGCTGGTTGCGGCTGGTGAAGGTCTTTTCGGAGTTGAGATCCTTGCGGCCTGCAAAGTTTGCCGCCTTGTCGGCGTCGGTGCCGGTGGGGTTGGCGACGCTGCCTGGCTGGGGCAGGGACGTGCCGGGCGACTTCAGGATAAAGGGATAATCGATGAAGCCGGGATCGTAATAGTAGCCGGTGACGGTGCGGAACGCGATCACGTCCTTGACGATCGGGATGTTGAGGACGCCGTAACCGACATAGCCGATACCCTTGCTATGGGCGACGTCGTAAGCGCGACCATAGACTTCGCCGCTGAACTGGGTCGGATCGGGACGGTTGGGGATGTAACGGATCGCGCCCGCCAGCGTGCCCAGGCCGTAAAGCGTACCTTGTGGCCCCAGCAGCGTTTCGACGCGCTCCAGATCGATCAGCTTGTAATCGACATAGAGCGGCACATCGCCCAGATAGATGCCGATCGCGGTGTCGCTGTTGCCGCCGGTCGAACTGGTGTCGCTGGCCGACAGGCCGCGCATCACGATGTTGGCCGCGCCATAGGGGCCGGTATCGGTGATGGTGATGCCTGGCGTGAAGGCGGCGATGTCGCGAATGTCATCGATCTGCTGGCTGGCCAGCTGTTCGGCGCCCACGGCCGAAATATTGATCGGCGTTTCCATCAGCGTGGTGCTGCGGCGGGTGCCGGTGACGACGATGACGTCGCCGTCCGCTTCGGCCGCTGCCTGCGCGGGCGCGGTCTGGGCCATGGCGGGCATGGCCGCCGCAGCGCTGGATATGATCGTCGCGGACAATAGTCCCAGCTTGAGCTTTGCGCGATACGACATGGTGTTCCCCTTCATTTGCAATATTCTTCCCCGGTCGTAATCCTCTGCCTCGATCGGCCATCGCGCGCAGGTGACGCATCAATGGCACGGCGGGTGGCATGGACTGCCGCCTCTTGGTCTTTTGGCTCGGGAGGAAGTTATGGAGCGCGCAGGCGCACAAACATGGGGCATTTGACGTAGCATCGCCGCCTCTCCCGCCATGGGGGTGGTCCTACGTCAAACGCCCCATTGGGATGGCAGGGCTGGTCCGCCTACCCATCGGGTCGAAGGCGGATTTTCCGTCCCTTATTTGACGCCTATGCCCGGTTGCGGGGCTGGAGAATGACATGCCGTCAATGACCGCCATCACCGGATGGAGCATGGCCGGGATCGCGGCGATCGGCGCTGTGGTCGCCGGAACGCCCGACCGGAACGCCGGCACCCCCGCGATGCAGACGCCGCTGGAAGACGATATGGGCCGGCCCAAGCCGCTGGAACTGCCCAAGGATGTCGAGGCCAAGCTGACGGGCGTCGACCAAGCGAAGATCGATTTCCTCAAGAGCGGCGTCACTGGCCGCTATGTCGAAAAGGACGCATTGTTCGACCGCATCCGCAAGGGCAAGCCGGAAGAGATCAGCGCCTATATCGACGCGATGCAGGCGCTGCATGCGCAGGTCGAATATAAGGCCGGGCGCGATCTGGCCGCCATTCCGCTGGATACCAAATCTCCCTGGTTCAACGACTGGAAGGCGAAGCGGTCGGGTGCGCTCGATCCCAAGCGGGCGGCAGGCCCGATCGAACTGACCCGTTATGTGGGTGGTTGGGGCGGCGGCTTCGCGACTTTTGCGGGGGCGCCGGTGGCGATGACGCCTGAAGACCTGAAAGCGGGCAAGGTCGATGTCGCAATCGTCGGCGCGCCGCTGGACATGGGATCGGGCTGGCGTAATGCGATAGACGGGCCGCGCGCCATGCGGATGACCGGCGGCGCGGCGGGCAACGACATGTATTCCATGATCAACCCCAATGCCGCGCTCAAGATCGTGGACTATGGCGACATTGCCATCGACCAGAACAGCACCGAACGCAGCGTCGATCATGTCCGCGAGATGGTGGCGGAAATCGCGAAGACCGGCGCTATTCCGATCGTGATCGGCGGCGACCACAGCCTGGAATATCCCAATGTCGCCGCAGCGGCCGACGTGCATGGCAAGGGGAATGTCAGCGTCATCCACTTCGACAGCCATTATGACATCGGGCGCGGGCGCGTGCATCTGCTCGACCATGGCCAGCCCGTCTATCGCGTCATCAGCGAAGGCCATGTCCGCGGCAGCGACTATATCCAGGTCGGACTGCGCGCCCGCGGTCCCGACCTCGAAACCTTTGGCTGGATGCGCAACAAGGGGATGCGTTATCACACCATGGTCGAAGTCGAAAAATGGGGCTGGGACAAGGTGATGGCCCGCGCGCTGAAAGAAGCGCGGGAAAAAACAAAGAAGCTGTGGATCAGCTTCGACGTCGACGTGCTCGATCCCGCCTTCATGCCCGGCACTGGCACGCCTGTTCCCGGCGGCCTGACGATGCGCGAGGCGCAACCGATCATGCGCAACCTGTGTGCCCAGAATGACATTGCCGGCATCGATATCGTCGAAGTCGCGCCCTATCTCGACACCAGTTACAAAACGGCGCTCAACAGCAATTTCCTGCTGAACGCCTGCCTTGCGGGCATCGCCATGCGCAAGAAGGGGCTGAAGCCCGGCTATCTCAACCCTGTTTCGGTCGATCACGGGCTGGACGCTTATTATGGGAAGAAGAACTGATGGCACGCTCCACCTTGCTGGCGCGGTGCGCCGCCGCCTGCCTGACCCTTGCAACGCTGTCCGCACCCGCATTCGCGCAGAGCGATCCGCTCGCCAGCCTCTCGCCGGAGAAGAAAGCGTTCCTCTCCGACCCCGCGACGCTGGAGCGCTTCGGCCTGACGCCGGAGAAATTGCAGATCGCGCTTGCCGGTCGCCCGGCCGCGGATGTGGACGCTTATGCGACCGCGCTGATGACGGTTGTGGAGGACAGCAAATATAAGGCCGGGCGCGACCCGGCGGAAATCGCGCTCAATCCGCAGGCGCGCGGCTGGAACGCCAGCACCGTCGTCCGTCCTAAGATGTTCGACAAGCTCAAGCGTGACGACGGCCCGTTCAGCCTGAAACGCTATATGTTCCAGAAGGGCGGCATCCCGACCTTCGCCGATGCCCCGGTCGCGATCCGCAAGGAAGATCTGGTCGCGGGCAAGGTGGAGGTCGCCTTCGTAGGCGTGCCGCTCGATTTCTCGTCGGGCTGGCGTGACGCGAAACATGCGCCGATGGCGCTACGCGGCATGGACGGCCTGGTCGGTGCGGATGCCGATGGTGGGATCGATCCGGGCCTTGTCCTCTCGATCGCCGACTATGGCGACCTGACGCCCGACTATATGGCGCCCGACCGGGGCCTCGACCATATCCGCGCCATGATCGCCGAAATGGCGAGCGTGGGCGTGGTGCCCTTCATCGTCGGCGGCGATCATACGATCATGTTCCCCGATGTCGCCGCGATGGTCGACATCTATGGCGCGGGCAAAGTCGCACTGGTGCAGTTCAACGCCCATGCCGACGCTGAGTTGAACGGCGATCACCTGATTTCCGACAATCAGACGCTTACCCGCCTGCTGGAGCAGAACTTGCTGCGCGGCAGCGACGTAACGCTGGTCGGCCTGCACGGCCGCGATGCTGGCCCCGCCACGCAGAAGCGACTGACCGATGCAGGCGCGAAGATCGTCCCGACCACGGCGTTTCAGGAAATGGGCTGGCAGGCGGTTACGACCGATCTGATCGCAGGCCTCAAGATGGGACCGGAGAATGTGTTCGTCTCCTTCGACATGAGCGTGCTCGATCCGGGTGATGCGCCCGCGTCCGGTCGCCCGGTGCCCGGCGGTATCACGATGCGCGAAGCGATCCCGATGATCCGCCAGCTATGCGCCCAGACCAAGGTGGTCGGCTTCGACCTGCTTGACGCCGCGCCGATCCTGGACCCGACCTACGTCAGCCGGATGAGCGCCAACTATATCTTGCACGCCTGCCTCAGCGGCATCGCGATGCGCAAGACGGGCGCGCCGCCGGTCCAGGCCGCCAAGCGCTGAACCGGGGAGAACCGCCATGCCATCGATCAATGCGATAAGCGGATGGGGCATGGCGGCGGCCGCGGCAGCCTCCGCCGTGGTGGCGGGCAACAGCTTCGACACGCCCAACCCGCCGCCGCCCCTGCCGCAGGAAGATATTATGGGCGAACCCAAGCCCATCGATCTGCCTGCCGATGTCGCGGCAAAGTTGACGGGCATCGCGCCGGAAAAGGTCGCGCTGATTAAGGAGGGGCGCACCGGCCGCTATGTCGAGAAGGATGCGCTGTTCGACCGCATCCGCACCATGCCTGCCGCCGAACTCACTGCCTATATCGACGCGATCGCGGCGCTCCACGCGCAGGTCGAATATAAGGAAGGGCGCGACGCCAAGACGATCCCGCTCGACACCCGATCCGCCTGGTTTAACGCCTGGAAGGCGAAGCGGCCGCTGGTGATGGACCCCAAGCGCGATGCCGGGCCAATGGACCTGGGCCGCTATATCGGCGGGCGGCGCGGGGGCTTCGCGACCTTTGCGGGCGCGCCCGTCGCGATGACGCCGGAAGATTTGAAGGCAGGCAAGGTGGATGTCGCGATCGTCGGCGCACCGCTGGACATGGGATCGGGCTGGCGCAACGCGATCGACGGGCCGCGCGCCATGCGGATGACGGGCGGCGCGGGCGGCAACGACATGTACGCGATGATCAACCCCAGCTCCGCGCTGGAGATCGTCGATTATGGCGACATCGCCATCGATCAGAACAGCACCGAACGTAGCGTCGCGCACGTCCGCGAGATGGTCCGTGAAATCGCCCAGACCGGCGCGATCCCGATCGTCATTGGCGGCGACCACAGCCTGGAATATCCCAATGTGGCGGCGGCCGCAGACGTGCATGGCAAGGGCAATGTCAGCGTCGTCCACTTCGACAGCCATTATGATGTCGGCCGCAATGGCGTCCACTGGATCACCCATGGATCGCCCGTCTATCGCGTGCTGCACGAAGGGCATGTGCGGCCGCAGGATTATATCCAGGTCGGCCTGCGCGCGCGCGGCCCCGACCTCGAAACCTTCGGCTGGATGCGCAACAAGGGGATGCGCTACCACACCATGGTCGAGGTGGAGAAATATGGCTGGGACAAGGTGATGGACCGCGCCATCGCCGAAGCGCGGCAGAATGCCAAGAAACTGTGGATCAGCTTCGACGTCGATGTGCTGGACCCCGCCTTCATGCCCGGCACTGGCACGCCGGTTCCCGGCGGCCTGACGATGCGCGAAGCGCAACCGATCATGCGGCGGCTGTGCGCGGAAAACGACATTGCGGGCATCGATATCGTCGAAGTCGCGCCCTATCTCGACACCAGCTACAAGACTGCGCTCAACAGCAATTATCTGCTGAACGCCTGCCTGACCGGCATCGCGATGCGCAAGAAGGGCCTGCCGCCCCGCTACTGGAGTCCGGTGTCGTCCGAACATGGGCAGGATGGTTATTACGGTGCAAAAAAGAAATCCTGACACTCGTCAAGATTCTGATGGCGGATTGCGCAGCCGCCATACGTCATTTGGGCAATAGCGCCATTCGAGCGCCTGCTTAGGCTTCGACATGCGCCCAGGGCAAATGGCCGGGCGTGAAGGGGGACATACAGGGTGAAGCGGCTTCCCGTCACGAAATTTGGCTTGGCTGCGCTGTTTTCCGCGTCGGTCGTGTTCGCCCAGGCCGATGGCGCCCCGAATGGCGCGACGCTGAAGGAAACGGAGGCGGGCATCCCTGTCACCGATCCGCTCGTCACCGAAAAATGCAGCGCCTGCCATGCCGCCGATGCCAAGGGCAATTTGTCGCGGATCAGTTGGGTCCGCACCACGCCGGAGGGCTGGGCGCAGGCGATCAAGCGCATGGTGCGGCTGAACGGCCTCGCAATCACCCCGCAGGAAAGCCGGGCGATCGTGAAGTCGCTCTCCGCCTCGCACGGCCTAGCACCCGAAGAGGCCCGCACGGTCATGTATCTGCCCGAAAAGCGGATGCTCGATGAGGTGCTTCCCAACGAAACCATGCGCGGGGCCTGCGCCAGCTGCCACAGCTTTGCCCAGCCCCTATCCTGGCGCCGGTCGAAGCTGGAATGGAAGACGTTGCAGGACTTGCACGTCGCCCTTTATTCGCAGGCCGATGCCCAATATCGCCGCCCGGCCGAGGACAGCGAGCAGCCGGTCGGCCACGATCCCAAGGACAAGCTGACCCGCGGCGACTATGCGCTGACCTACATGCCCAAGGTTGCCCCGCTCCACACGCCCGAATGGGCCGCCTGGAGCGCGCGCCAGCGCAATCCGCGCCTGGCCGGCGAATGGCTGGTTGTCGCATGGGTGCCAGGCAAGGGCCGTTATGTCGGCGAACTTATCGTGGCACCGGGCAAGCAAACGGACGAGTTCACCACTAGCGCGACGCTGCGATCGCTGACGGACGGCGGCACGATCGGGCGGATCGGCACCGGCATCGTCTATGCCGGCTATAGCTGGCGCGGGTCGTCCACCGGCGCAGCCGCGGCCAAGCCAGATGACCTTAGCAGCGCCGCGCGCGAAGCGATGTGGTTCGCGCCCGACCAGCAAAGCGCTCAGGGTCGCTGGTTCTGGGGCGACTATCAGGAATTTGGCTATGACGTGAAACTGGTCCGCGCGACCGCTGCGCCTGCGATCCTTGCGGTGATGCCGGGGCCGGTGAAGGCTGGAACGAAGGGCGTGCAACTGCGCATCCTGGGCCATAATCTGCCTGCCTCGCTCAGCGCCGCCGATGTCGATCTGGGCGCAGGCGTGACGGTTACAAAGATCGTGTCCGCCAGCCCCAAGGAGCTTGTCGTTACCGCCGATGTCGCACCCGGCGCCTCGTCCGGCCAGCGCGACGTCGCCATAGCGGGCGCGGTGCTGGAGCAGGCCTTCCCGATCTTCCACAAGATCGACTATATCAAGGCGACGCCCGAAACCGCATTGTCGCGGTTGGGCGGTATCAAATTCCCCAAGGGCTATCAGCAATTCGAAGCGATCGGCTATGAAAACGGCCTCGACGGCAAGCCCAATACGTCCGACGACATCGCCGTGGGTCCGGTCGCCGCCGACTGGACGATGCAGGAATTTCTGTCGGTCTTTTACGACGACGACACCAAATATGTCGGCGCGCTTAGTCCCACCGCCTTCTTCACGCCCGCAGAAGAAGGCCCGAACCCGGCCCGCCGCTTCGGCCGCAACAATTATGGCGAAGTCTGGGTCGTCGCGACCGCGAAGACGGAGAAGGACAAGTTCGGCAAGCCGCTGAGCGCCCGATCCTACATGGTCGTGACCGTGCCTGCCTATCAGAAATGGGATCAACCGGAGGTGTCGCGATGACCGTCATGCAGGCACCCGCCTATCGCCGGGCCGAATATCACGGCTTCCAGGCCGGTGGCAGCCACTTTGTCTATCTGGTGAGCGCCGGCGCGATCTTCGAGATCGACGCGGATGTCCGCGCGGTGTTGACCCGATTGGATGGGCAGGAACTGTCCCATGCTGCGCTGGTGCGCGAATTGTCGAGCGACGGGACCGATCCGGCCGATGCCGAAGCGCTGGTCCGCGAACTGCGCGCCGCCCGGCTGATCCAGCTTGGCGCGGCCGCGCCGGTGATGCCACAGGCGCCGCCCGCCGATTTCCCGCTCCAGGCGTTGGTGCTGAACGTCACCAACCAGTGCAACCTCGCTTGCACCTATTGCTACGAGTTCGGCGCGGACAAGATCGCGACGCCGGCCGGCAAGCCCAAATATATGACGCTGGAAACGGCGCAGGCTTCGGTGGATCTGCTCATCAGAGAAGCCGTCGGCCGCAAGGCGGTGCATATCACCTTCTTCGGCGGCGAAACGCTGATGAATTTCAAGCTGCTGCGCGATGTAGTGGACTATGCCAACACGGCCACTGCCGCGGCGGGGAAGGGGATCACCTACAGCCTCACCACCAACGCGACGCTGCTGACGCCGGAGATCGTGACCTTCCTGTCCGACAACCGGATCGGCGTGACCGTATCGATGGACGGCCCGCCCGAATTGCAGGACAAGCATCGCGTCTATAAAAATGGCAAGGGCAGCTATGCGGTGATCGAACCGCGCCTGCGCACGCTGATCGCCCATCACAAGACCCGCGCCATCACCGCGCGCGTAACGCTGACCGAAGGCGTCACCGACGTCGTGCGCATCTTCCGCCATTTGAAGGACGATCTGGGCTTCCACGAAGTCGGCTTTGCGCCAGTGACGACGGGGGAAGAGCGGGCTTATTCGCTCGACGATAATGGCATGGACAGCGTGCTGGCGCAGTTCAGCTTGCTGGCGGACGAATGGCTGGAATATGCGCTGCGCGGCGAATCGCATGGCTTCACCAATGTCAGCGAGACGATCAGCGAGCTGATATCGGGCGTCAACAAATCGCATCCCTGCGGCGCGGGATTGGGCCTGATGGGCGTCAGCCCGTCGGGCGACCTGTCCCCCTGCCACCGCTTTACCGACGCCGACACGCACAGCATGGGCCATGTCTCCAGCGGCATCGACCGCGCCAAACAGGGCGCGTTCCTGAAAAAAGGTCATGTCGAGGCCAAATATGACTGCCAGAGCTGCTGGGCGCGGCCGCTCTGCGCGGGCGGATGCCATCATGAAGCGTTCGTGCGCTATGGCGACACCGGCCACGCCAACCTCCATTATTGCGACTGGATAAGGCAATGGACCGACACCTGCCTGCGCATCTACGGCGTGCTGGCGGTGCAGAATCCCGGCTTCCTCGAACGCTTCGCTGAACGAAAGGGCCTGTCATGAAGCATCTTCGTGCCATCAATAAAAAGGCGCGCGCGATCGGCGAAGCAGTGGCCGAGATTGAAGCTGCGTCGGCCGGAACACCTGCGGACATGGAGGAGGATGTCGTCGCCCTCCAGCAGCAACCGCGGCCCCATGTGCCGATGGGCTGCACCCTGTCCTTCTCGCCCGGCTGGGAAGTGGATGCCGGCGGCGGCACGGCGGGTCTGTGCCAGCCGGTCGAGCGCGACATCTACGACTGCTACGTCACCTGCTTCTGGCCCGTTCAGGTGCCCGACCATGTGAATTATTCGCCCGACTGGGCCAGCAACTGCGCTACAGCCACCAAGGACTGGCGCAGTCTCGATCTCGTTTTTCCATGAGGCGCGCCATGTCGACATTCCGCACCATCGTCGCTGCGGGGCTTGCAGCGCTCACCGCGCTTCCGGCGTCCGCCGCCACCCTGTTCATGGGGTCCTATCCCGACGAATTGCTGGTCTTCGACGAAGGCAAGGCGGCGGTCACGGGCAAGATCAAGCTCGACACCGGCCTGCCGACATCGATGCTGCTGTCGGACGACGGCAAGCGCATCTATGTCACCACCATCACCACCAGCGGGATCGAAGTGATCGACACCGCGACGCGCAAGGTCATCAACAAGTTCAGCCTGAACGATGGCGCCACCCGTTATCGCTTCTGGGGCGGGACGGCGGACCCGACCGGCCGCTATTTCTACACGGTCATCAGCCGCTTCGACAAGGAAATCGACCGCTATAAGGTCAGCAAGCCGATGTACGGCGTGATCGACCTGAAGCTGCAAAAGGTCGTGCGCACTGTCGATATCGACAAGGAAGACGAGAAGGCGGGCGGGGGATATCGCGCCGCCTATAAAGTGTCGCAGGACGGCAAATATCTCTACATCTTCGGCGACAAGGTGCTGATCCTGACCGTTGCGGACATGAAGGTCATCGATCGCATCGACCTGGCCAAGCCCGAAGGGACGGGGCTGGAAAATGTCGGCTTCGGCGGCGCGATCGATACGATCCGCACGCCCGGCCAGTTCGTGTCGCTGTTCAACGCGGCCGACCCCTATATCCACAACAAGATGTTCGGGCTCGCCCGTTTCGACCTGAACAGCCGCCAGTTCGATTTCACCCCGATCGGCCCCGCGCCGGACAATATGGCCGGCCTGCAAATGACACCCGACGGCAGCCAGGCCTATACCGTCGTGACCAACGGGAAGCTCGGCAACAAGCGCTGCGAATTCTGGCACATGGACATGAAGACCAACGCGGTCGTGGACAAGGCGGAGTTTCAGTGCCGCTCCCGCTTTCGCTTCGGCATGTCGATGGATGGGAAAAAGCTCTATATCTATGGCGCCAGCTATGACGTGGAAGTCTATGACGCCAAGACGCTGAAGCTGGAAGCGACCTGGGATCTGGGCAACGACACCACTGGCGCCGGCATGGTCGCGGTAGAATGAATCCGCCAGGGAATATGGGTAAATTACGCGATCATCTCGACTTTGGTCGAAGAACAAGAACTATTTATCATCCGCGTCTGGACTTGATCCGCAACGAACGGCACGGCGGCAGATGAAGACTATCGCCATCCGGGGCAGCGGCATCGCCGCCAAAGGATGCGCGCATATATTGGCTGGCGCGGGCTTTCGGGTCGCAATCGAAGAACGCCGCCGCCCGTCCGTGCCGACGATCATGCTGAGCGATCCGGCCCTGCGCCTGATCCGCGGCGTGTTCGATCGACCGGACCTGTTTGCCGACCGGCCGCGCGTAAAGCAGCGGCTGGTCGCTTGGGGTGGGGCACAAGTGACGGTGCCCCATGACGCGGCGCTGGCGTCGGAGGATCAGGTTCAGGCGGCCTTGCCATCCATCCCAGCGTCCGAAACAGGCCCGGTTGACTTCACGATCCATGCCGCGCCGCCCGTGCCGCTGGGCGAGATGCACATCTTTGGCGAACGCCATGCCGTCGCGGCCAAGGTGAAATTGCGTGACCCCGCCTGCATCGAAGAGGCGCGGATCGAAGCCGTGGCGGCAGGTTGGCTCTATCTAGTGCCGGCAGAAACGGGTTTTGGCTGGCTTTTGGGCGTAGGCGGCTTGCTCGACAAGCTGTTGGGGCAGAGCGCGCTAATCGCGCCGGTCGTGGATGCGGTCGGCGCGACATCCACGCCCTTTCCGGCTGCGCCGCGCCTGCAATTGCCGCTTTATGGCGATAACTGGCTGGCCTGTGGCACGGCGGCTGTGGGCTTCGACCCGATTTGCGGCGACGGCACCGCGCAGTCGGTGCGGGAGGCGATATTGGCGACGGCGGTCGTGATGTCCATGGCAGATGGCGGCGATCGCGCCGCGATGCTCACCCATTATCAATCAATGCTGATTGCGGCGATGCGCCGCCATCTGCTGCTCTGCGCGCAATTTTACGCAAATGGCGGGCGGGGCGATTGGTGGCGCGCGCAGCATGACGCGCTGATGGAGGGGCATCATATGTGCACCGGTTTGCTGGCTAGGCTGCCCGAACCACGCTTTATGCTGGACGGTTTCAGGCTGGTGCCGCGGCAGGCGGCGGCATGAGCGGCCAGCCCCCACCCCCCATCGCCGATTGGGGCACCTACAAACGCCTCACTCCATTTTTGCGACCCTATCGCGGCGCACTGCTGGTCGTGCTCGCAATCAGCCTCGTTTCGACCATGCTCGGCCTCGCCCAGCCCTATCTCTCCAAGCTGATGATCGACCAGGCGCTGCTCAAGCGCGACATGACCGCGCTGGTCGACATCGCCGCGATCATGATCGCCGTCACCATAGCGGGCTTCGCCGTCAATATCCTCGCCAGCTATCGTTATGTCTCCCTTTCCGCCGCGATGCTCTACGACATTCGCGCCGCGCTGCTCCGCCATCTTCAGACCCTGTCGCCCCGTTTCTACGGCAGCTTTCGGCTAGGCGACCTCGTGTCCCGCATGAACAGCGACGTCAGCGACGTGCAGCGCATCGCCTCCGACACTTTGCTGTCGGTGGTCAGCAACCTGCTGTTCTTCGTCGGCTGCGTAGCGATGATGCTCTGGCTCGACTGGCGGCTCTTCCTAGTGAGCGTCGTGCTGGTCCCGGCCAGCCTGGCGACGTTCAGCTATTATCAACGCCGCCTGACCGCACTGACCCGCGACATGCGGGAGCGGGGGGCGGACCTGGGCAGCCTGTTGGTCGATACCGTCATGGGCATGCGCGTCGTCGCCTCGCTGCGCGCGGGCGAGCATGAGGTGGGTCGGTTCAAGACCAAAAACGACGCCTTCGTCGCGTCGATGCTGCGGATGCAGGTCGCGTCCTTCATGACCGGTGCGCTGCCCGGCACGCTGATGACGGCGGCGACTTCTGCGGTGATCCTCTATGGCGGCTGGCGGATCATTCATGACGGGATGAGCATCGGTACGCTCGTCGCGTTCATGACCTATCATATGCGGCTGCTCTCACCGATCCAGACGCTGATGGGGCTGACATCCGG
Source organism: bacterium (assembly GCA_030824575.1). Lineage (GTDB taxonomy): Bacteria > Pseudomonadota > Alphaproteobacteria > Sphingomonadales > Sphingomonadaceae > Sphingobium. The sequence continues at coordinate 48,530 of JAVBXL010000022.1, forward strand.
CCTAGCGTCGGCGCGGGTGTCGCTGGGGCGCATCTTCGAACTGTTCGACACGAAGCCCGATGTCGTGGAGCGCAGCGAGGCCCTGCCCATGGCACGCGCGGGCGAGATGCGCTTCGAGCAGGTCGCGATGCGCTATGATCGCGATGCCGTACTGCGCGACATCGACCTGACGATCCCGGCGGGCAGCCTAAGCGCCATCCTTGGTCCCAGCGGCGTCGGCAAATCGACCATGGCCGATCTGATGGTCCGCTATCTCGATCCCGACAGCGGCCGCATCACGGTCGATGGCCGCGACCTGCGCGACTACGCCCTCGATGATCTGCGGCGGGAGATCATCCTGGTCGATCAGGCCCCCTATCTGTTCAACGACACGATCGCGGCGAATATCGGGTTCGCCATGGTGGATGTGTCTCAAGAGGCGATCGCGGCGGCTGCCCACGCCGCCGGGCTGGACGGCTTCATCGAAAAACTGCCCGAAGGCTATGAAACGCGCGCGGGTGAGCGCGGCATGGCGTTATCGGCGGGCGAGCGGCAACGGGTGGTGCTGGCCCGCGCCTTACTACGCCAGCCCAGCATCCTGATCCTTGACGAACCGACATCGGCGCTGGACGGCGACACCGAACAACTGGTGGCGGGACGCTTGCGCGATGCGCTGCCCCACGCCACGATCATCGTCATCACCCACAAGCCTGCACTGGCGCGCATGGCCGACCATATCATCACGCTGGCGCAGGGACGGGCGCAGATGACGGCGCGCGCAGAGCCTGTCGATGCCTGATCCGATCCGTATCGCCATCATCGACAGTGGCGTGCATCCCGAACATCCGCATATCGACGCAACCCGTCTGTTGCCCGGCATCGCCATAGCGGGCGACGGTGCGATCAACGAGTGCGACACCATCGACGCCCTTGGCCATGGCACCGCCGTCACCGCCGCCATACAGGGGCAGGCACCCGACGCGCTATGCCTGCCGATCCGCGTGTTCCATGATGCCTTGCGCACCACCGCGCGCGCCTTGGTGATCGCGATCGATTGGGCCGTGGCGGCCAAGGTGGACATCATCAACCTTAGCCTTGGTACGGTGAACCCGGCGCATCGCGACCTGTTTGCGGCGGTCGCCGATAGGGCGCTGGCGGCGGGCGTGCTGATCGTCGCCGCGCGGGAGGCGGAAGGTACACCCTGCTATCCGGGCAGCCTGGCCCAGGTGCTGGGCGTATCGCTCGACTGGGACTGCCCGCGCGAAGACCATGTCGTGCGCGATGGGATCATCTTTGCATCCGGCCATCCCCGGCCGATCCCTGGCGTGCCGCAGCGGCGCAACCTCCATGGTGTCTCGTTCGCTGTCGCGAATATGAGTGGCATCGTGGCGCGGGGCGGGCGAGCGGCGATCGCCCGCTATCGCGATCAGGCGACGCCGAACCCCGCGACCCGCTCGACCATCCAGAAGCAGCCGATCGCGCCGACTGCATAAAGCGCGGCGACCCGCACTGGCGTCGCCAGCGATACTGCGCGCAATCCGGCCAGCGCCGCCAGGATCGCACCAACGAACAGCAATTGTCCTGCCTCCACACCGATGTTGAAGAAGACCAGCGCCGGCAGCTTCTCGCCAGCCTGCACGCCCAGTTCGCCCAGCGCCGTCGCAAAGCCCAATCCATGCAGCAGGCCGAACAGCGATACGACGATCGCCTGCCGCCGGAACGCAAAGGCCTGTCCCTTGCCCACTAATAATGCTTCCCGCGCCATGAAGGCGATGGACAGGGCGATGGCGGCCTCGACCGGCGGCACGGGCACGCGCACCAATTCGAAGAAGGCGATGGCCAGCGATATGGAGTGGCCCGCGGTAAAGGCGCTCACCAGCCAGAGCAGGTCGCGCCCGCGCGCCAGCAGCGCCAGGCACAGGACGAAGGCGAGGTGATCCCAGCCCAGCCAGATATGCCAAACGCCCTGCGCCAGAAATTCCGGTGCAATCTGGTCGATCGGCCGCGCCGTCGCGGCGGTTTCGCCGACCGGTACGGTAATGCCTTGCGCGTCGCCGGTCAGGCTGCGATCGACCTGCCCGCCCATGACATTGGTGACGAAGCGGCCGCCATCGGCCTTCCACGGCGTCTGGATGGTATCGCCAGCGGCAAAGGGCCGGTCGCACGCCAGCTCAAACGCATATTGCGCCCGTCCGCTGCCGGTCTGGCGGCTCATGCCGGTCTGGCGACAGCCGTCGGGCAGGGTCAGCGGCGCGGGCTGGCCCACCGCTTCGGGCACGGCGGCGGTGAATTCATATGTGTTCGGGTCTTCGCCGCGGGTCAGGGCGAAGTCGGCGGACAGGAAGATATCGGCCATCGCCGTGCCTGGCGCCAGCGCCGCCAGCGCGAGCAGCAGCAGGGCGAACAGCTTATTCCTCGACATCGAACTTCTCCTTGAGGCCCGCCAGCGCCTGTTGAATGGCGGCATTGCTGTGGGCGATCATATAATCCTGCCGCACCTGGTCCTTGATCGCGGGAAAGGGGATCATGGCGGACGCGATGCTCTCACTCTTCTTCACGAAATGCCAGCCACGCGGGGATGGGATCGGGCCGATCCACCGGCCTTCCGGCGCGCTCTTGAGCGTATCGACGAAGGGCTGGCCGAAAATGCCGCGGACCATGGAATCGCCATAACGGGGAAAGTCGCGGCCCAGCCAGAAATCCTCGCCGCCGATCGTCTCGCCCGCATTGAGCTGCGCCAGCAGGACGCCCGCGTCGGCGGGCTTTTGTTGCCGGAAAATCTGGGTGAAGCTGGTGCGCGGTTCCGCGCGATACAGGTTCAGATGCGCCGAATAATGATCGACCAACTGCTCCTCGCTCGGTTCGGGCGGCGCACCGGCGATCAGGTAGCGTACCTTGTCGACCAGCCGCCTGCGCGTCTCGCCATCGGTCAGGTGCATGTTGCGGTCGATCGCTTCGCGGAACAGCAATTCGTCGGCCAGATATTCGGCCTTCAGCCGAGCGCGGTCCTGCGCCGTCGCCTTGCGCCCGGTCAGCGTCTCCAGGTCGGCGACCTGCGCCTGCTCGATCTCCGGTGTGAAGATGACGGGCGGCTTTTCGAAATGCTGCACGATCTGATAACCGCCGAACAGCGCAACGCCGGCCAGCAGAAAGGCGAAGAGCGGATCGCGCGCCACCCGGCCGATCCCCTGCATCGGATTGCGCCATGGACGCGGCAACGTCGCCGCCTCGCCCGTCGCCATAATATCCATGGATTCCGCCCCGTTCGCCATGTCCGCAATATTAGAGGGAAGCGGTGCGGCCAAGCCTACGTCAAATGACGCATACGGGGGCTAGGCGGCTTTCCATAGCCTTTAGGCACCAGATTGCTGCGGTGCCGCATTCGGTCCTGCCCCAGGGAGACCTTCACATCATGATCCGTTCCAGGCTGCTTTTGCTTGCCACTTCCGCCTGCGCCCTGGCGCTGACCGCCTGTTCGGGCGGCGGCGGCAACGCCAGCGCGCCTGCGGGCGATACTGTCTCGGTCGGTGTTCTCCAGTCGCTGACCGGCACGATGGCGATCAGCGAGATCACCGTGAAAAATGCCGAGATGCTGGCGATCGAAGAGATCAACGCGGCCGGCGGCGTGATGGGTAAGCAGATCAACGCCTTGGTCGAGGATGGCGCGTCCGACCCATCCACTTTCGCGCAGAAGGCGTCCAAGCTGATAGAGAGTGACGGCGTTTCGACCGTCTTCGGCGGCTGGACGTCCGCCAGCCGCAAGGCGATGCTGCCGGTGTTCGAACGGACCAAAAACCTGCTCTGGTATCCGGTGCAGTTCGAGGGCAATGAATGTTCGCCCAACATCATGTATTCGGGCGCACAGCCCAACCAGCAGGCGCTGCCCGCGCTGGAATGGGCCGTGGCGCAAGGACATAAGAGCTTTTTCCTCGTCGGCTCCGACTATGTCTATCCCCGCACCGCCAATTTGATCCTGAAAAAGCATATCGAAAAGGGCGGGATGCAGGTGCTGGGCGAAGCCTATGTGCCTTTGGGCGGCACGGACTTTTCCGGCGTCATCGCGAAGATCGCGCAGGCCAAGCCCGCGATGATCATCAACACGCTGAACGGCGACAGCAATGTGGCCTTCTTCAAGCAGTTGCAGGCCGCGGGCATCAATACCAAGACCATGCCGGTCATGTCCTTCTCCATCGGCGAGCAGGAAGCGCAGGCGATGGGCGCAGGCCTGGTCGAGGGTAGCTATGCCGCCTGGAATTATTTCCAGAGCCTGCCGAGCGAAGCCAACAGCAAGTTCATTGCGGCCTATAAGGCGAAGTTCGGCAAGGACGCGGCGATTACCGACCCGATGGTCCATGGCTATCTGGACGTCTATGCCTGGAAGGCGGCGGTGGAGAAGGCCAAGAGCTTCGACCCGCAAGCGGTGCGCAGGGCTGCGGCGTCGCTCGGCGGTTTCGACACGCCGATGGGCAAGGTCAGCTTCGCGGCCAACCAGAGCCTTGTACAGAAAGCCTATATCGGCAAGCTGAAGGCCGACGGGCAGTTCGAGATCATCGCCGACAGCGGCAAGGACATTGCGCCGGAGCCGTATGACGCGCTCGCCTTCCCGGGCAAGACCTGCAAGCTTTGAGGGACACACCGCCTTCCGATCGCCCTGAGCGACGTCGAAGGGCTTTGCTGAGCGAAGGCGAAGCATATTTCGCCTCGCTCAATGGAAGGCTTCGACTTCGCTCAGCCCGTACGGATGTTGGATAATGGACGCGCTTTTCCTCAACCAACTGTTCAACGGCGCCTCGCTGGCCTCGCTCTATCTGCTCGCCGCGCTGGGCCTTGCGCTCTCATTCGGCCTGATGCGCGTCATTAACATGGCGCATGGCGAAATGCTGATGCTGGGTGGCTATCTCGCCTGGATGACACTGCTCGTCGTGCCGGGCGCGCTTGGGATCATCCTGGCCATTCCGGTCGCTTTTGTCGGCGCGGCGGCGATGGGCGGCCTTATCCAGTCCACACTGATCCGTCGCCTTTCCGCTCGGCCGCTCGACACGCTGCTTGCGACCTGGGGCGTCAGCCTGATCCTGCAACAGGGCGCACGCGACCTGTTCGGCGCGGTCGGCGTGGAGGTGCGTGCGCCTGAGTGGCTGACCGGCAGCTTCACCCTGGCAGGCGTGACCCTGCCATCGGCGCGCCTGTTCATCATCCTGATCGCAGTGCTTGTGCTGGGCGGCCTTGCGCTGCTGCTGCTCAAGACCCGGATCGGCCTGCTGGTCCGCGCCGTCAATCAGGACCGGATGATGGCCTCCGCATCCGGCATCGACGTCAAGCGCGTGGATTTCACTATCTTCTGCCTCGGTTCGGGCGTGGCGGGCCTGGCCGGCGTCATGCTGGCGCTGCTCGGCCCGGTGACGCCCAATGTCGGGCAAAGCTATATCATCCCCGCCTTCCTCGTCGTGGTGATGGGCGGCCTGGGCAGCATCGTCGGCACCACGGCTTCGGCCATCATCCTTGGCCTGTTCGCCGCGCTCGCCCAGATCTTCGTCGATGTCAGCGTCGCACAGATGCTGCTGCTCGTCTTCGTCATCCTCTTCATCCAGGTCCGCCCGCAAGGGGTGATCGCCGTAAAGACCCGCCAGCTCGATGCCTGACCTGTCCCGCCTTGATCCGCTGAAACCGGTCCTACCCTGGCTATTGCTGGCGCTGGGATTGGTGGCGCCCTTTGCGCTGTCGGCCTATGACCTCAACCTGCTCGCCCGCTTCATGGCGATGGGCATCCTTGCGCTCGGCCTCGTCCTCATCTGGGGCCATGGTGGGATATTGAGCCTGGGGCAGGGGGTCTTTTTCGGCTTGGGCGGCTATGCCATCGCCCTGCATATGAAGCTCGCCGATCTGCCGGACGGCGAAATCCCCGATTTCATGGTCTGGAGCGGCCGGGACAGCCTGCCCCTCTGGTGGGCGCCCTTTGCCAGCCCCGCCTTCACCATCGCCGCGATCTTGATCGTACCGACGCTAGTGGGCGCGCTCTTTTCCTGGGCGGTCTTTCACCGGCGCGTTGGCGGCACCTATTTCGCGCTGATCACGCAGGCGCTGGCGCTGGCCTTCTCCACCCTTATCATCAGCCGGCAGGATGTGACCGGCGGCTTCAACGGTCTCACCGACTTCTACTCCGTCTTCGGCTTCGGCCTCGCCAGCCCCGGAACCGGATTGGGCCTCTACTGGGTGACACTGGCGATCCTGTGCGTCGCTTTCGTGGCGCTGCGCTGGCTGCTGGCCTCGCGCTTTGGCATATTGCTGCGCGCGGCGCGCGACGGGGAGAATCGCGTGCGCTTCCTCGGCTACAGCCCTACGCCCTTCAAGGTCGTTGCCTTCGCCATCGCCGCGATGCTGGCCGGGGTCGGCGGCGCGCTTTTCACCCTCCACGCGGGCGTGGTGTCGCCAGCCTTGATCGGCGTCGTGCCCTCGATCGAAATGGTCGTCTGGGTCGCGATCGGTGGCCGATACAGCCTGGCCGGGGCGATCGTCGGCGCGCTGCTGGTCAATCTTGCACGCGACGCCGTGTCCAGCGCCTTCCCCGAATTGTGGCTTTATCTCATGGGCGCACTCTTCATCTTCGTCGTCACGCTGCTGCCACGTGGCCTTGCCGGTCTGGTCAAGAGGAAGGCGGCATGAGCGGGTCAGCCATTTCCGATCTGCTGCTCAGTGTCGATGGCGTCACCATCGACTATAGCGGTTTCAAGGCGCTCGACAATTTCAGCATGACGCTCAACCGCGGCGAAACCCGCGTGGTGATCGGTCCCAATGGCGCGGGCAAGTCGACGCTCTGCGATACGATCATCGGCCGCGTCCGCCCCAGCCAAGGGCGCGTCCTGTTCAAGGGTGAAGAAATCCAGCGCCTGCCTGAGCAACAGATCGTCGCGCGCGGAATCTGTCGCAAATTCCAGGCGCCCGGCGTCCTGCCGACGCTCAGCGTGCGGGATAATCTGGCGCTCGCGGCCCGCAAGGACAGGCGCTGGTGGAAGAGTTTCGGCACCGGTATCCCGGCGGACGAAAAGCTGGCGGTGGAAGAAGCGCTGGAAAGCGTTGGCCTGACCCATCGGGCTGCCGTAGAGGCCGGGACGCTCGCCCATGGCGAGAAGCAATGGCTGGAGATTGCGATGGTGATGGCGACCGGGGCGGAATTGCTGCTGCTGGACGAGCCAACCGCGGGCATGGGGCCGGCCGAAACCAGCCGCACCGCGCAACTGATCCTGGGTCTGGGCGACAGCCGCACCGTGCTGGTCATCGATCATGATATGAGCTTTGTCGAACAACTCGCCGCGCCCGTCACCGTCATGCACCAGGGCAAGTTCTTGAAACAGGGCAGCATCGCCGAAGTCCGCGCCGATGCAGAAGTCGCCGCCGTCTATCTTGGCCACACAGCATGAGCGCGCCGCTGATCGAAATCACTGCCCTATCGAGCGCCTATGGCCAGAGCCAGGTTCTGTGGGACGTGGACCTGACGCTGGAGCGGGGGCAGGTGATGGCTTTGATCGGCCGCAACGGCGTGGGTAAGACGACGCTGCTGCACGCGATCATGGGCACGCGCCCGTCGGCGGGCGGCACGATCCGTTTCGACGGGCAGGAGATTACGAAGCTGCCCGCGCACAAGCGCTCGCGCGCCGGCATCGGCTTCGTGCCGCAGGGGCGACATATCTTCCCGCAACTGACCGTCATGGAAAATCTGGAGACGGGCCTGTCCGCGCTCGCTGGCCGGGGTAAAGGCGCGGCAAAAGTGCCGCAACATATCTTCGACCTGTTTCCCAAGCTGTACGATATCCGCTCCCGCGCCGCCGGTTTCCTGTCCGGCGGCGAGCAGCAGCAATTGGCCATTGGTCGCGCGCTCGCCGGGGAGCCGAGCCTGCTGCTGCTCGACGAACCGACCGAGGGTATCCAGCCGAATGTCGTGCAGCAGATCGAGGCGGCGCTCGTCCATGTCCGCGACGAACTGGGCATGACCGTGCTGGTGGTCGAACAATATCTCGACTTCGTCTGGCGCTTCGCCGACCGATACTGCGCGATGCAGAACGGCCGGATCATTCGCCAAGGCAGCATTGCCGAAGAAAGCGCGAAGGATGTCGCGCACTTGGTCCAGATTTAGCGCACCGGCGTCCAGGTCTGGGTCTTGCACAGGAAGGATGCGATGCAGCCCTGCACCTTCAGCGTGCCATTGCCGTTGCGGGTCAGCTTGGACATATAGCTTTTGCCGCCTTCGGGATCGTAGATCGTCCCTTTCCAATGTTCGCCGGCATCCTCGAAGCCGGTGAGCAGGGCGAGGCCGACGAGCGGTTTCGAGCGCAGCGCGGCATCGGGGTTCTTGATGTCTGTCTGCGGGCGACCGGGCGTCGGTTTCACGATCTTTTCGATCTTCCCGCACAGATGCCTGCCGCATGGCGCAATCTGGACGATCGCCTTGCCATCGACGGTCGCCCAGCGGCCGGTGACGGGCTGGGCCGCCTGCGCGGGCAGGCTGGCAAAGGCGGCGGTCAGGGTTGCAATGGCGAAAACGGCCGGCTTCATGCGATCGACTCCTTGTGTTTGACGCAAGGATAGCCACGAAAAATCCCGCCCGCCACCGCCTTTTTGAGGCGGGGCGGGCGGGTCTTTCGGGCGACGCTACGGCAGCGCCAGTCCCGCTCTCCAACTTTTTTAGAAGGCGGTGCTGATCGAACAGGCCGCCGGGCCCAAGATGACGACGAACAAGGTCGGCAGGATGAACAGAATCAGCGGCACCGTCATGATTGCGGGCAGGCGCGCGGCCTTTTCCTCGGCGCGCATCATGCGTTCATGGCGGAATTCGGCGGACAGTACGCGCAACGCGGAGGCGAGCGGCGTGCCATATTTTTCGGTCTGGATCATGGTCGTGACCACGCCCTTGACCGCATCCAGCTTCACGCGCGTCGCCAGATTTTCGAACGCCATGCGGCGTTCGGTGAGGAAGCTCAGCTCGATCGCGGTCAACTGGAATTCGTCGCCCAGTTCCGGGTAGGCCTTGCCCAGTTCGCGCGACACGCGGTTGAAGGCGGCGTCGACGGTCAGGCCCGCCTCAGCGCAGATGACCAGCAGGTCGAGCGCGTCCGGCAGCCCCTTGCGGATTGCGGCGGACCGCTTTTGGACCTTGTTGTCGATATAGATGTCGGGCGCTTTGTAGGCGAGCAGCAGCGCTACGGCGAAGGCGAAGAAGCGCTTCAATGGGCCCCATTCGGGTTCGATGCCGACGCCATAGAGCAGGACCGCAGCCAGCCCGCCGATCGCGATCGGCAGGATCATCCGGCCAAAGATGACCGCGACGGCCCAGTCCTTGGACCGGATGCCGGCCTGCGCCAGGCGAATCTGGGCGTCTTTCAACTGATCGTCCTGCAAGACCTTCAGGCTCGACAGGAAAGACCGCATATTGTCGGTGGTCTGGTTGCGAGTGACCAATTTGGCGCGGCGCTTGGCGGTCGATGCGGTGATGCCCGCCTTCAACTGTTCGCGCCGGTCGTTGAGCGCCTTGACGCGCTTGGCCATGGGGTCGCGCACGGTCATGACCGCATAGAGCGCGAACAATATGGCAAGGGTGGCGAGCGCGGCGAGCAGCGTGCCAAAATCGGTCGCTGTCAGGCCAAAAAGCGTGCCGGCTGGGGTAGGGGCGTCCATATCTTTTATCCCTTCCCGATCAGATTTCGAAGTTGACCATCTGGGCCATGATGAACGCGCCGATGCCCATCCAACATGCGCCGCCGATGCCGATCACCTGCATCGTGCTGAGCCCGAACAAACCGGCCGGGTCCGGCGTGAAGAAGGGGGTCATGTAATTGAAGTTGATGTAGCAGATCATGCCGAACACCAATGGCGGCAGCGCACCGATGATATAGGCGGACGCTTTGGATTCCGATGACATGGCGCGGATTTTCAACTTCATCTGGGCACGCTGGCGCAGCACGGTGGCGAGGTTGGAGAGGGTTTCGGCCAGGTTGCCGCCCGTTTCCCGCTGGATCGACAGGGTGATGACGAAGAACTGGAATTCGGCCGTGCCCAGCCGGTCGGCCGTTTCCTGCAGCGCCTGCTCCATGGTTCGGCCGATCTTGATGCGTTCGGTGATCAGCTTGAATTCTTCGCCCACCGGACCAGGGATTTCGGTCGATACGATACCCAGCGTTTCGGCGATCGGCAGGCCCGACCGCAAACCGCGCGTCAGCAGTTCCAGCGCATCGGGAAATTTGGAGTTGAATTTCTGAACACGCTTGCCGATCAGCCGCCCGACCCACCAGTGCGGCAGGCCAAGCCCGGCGGCGAGGCCGAACATCATCGCGAACAGGAAGGGGAAGCCACGGACCATCAGCAATGCCGACAGCAGCAGGAATATGCCGGAGCTGGCCGTCATATACTGGCTGAGCGTCCACTTCTTGCCGGTCATTTTCAGACGCTTGGTCAGATTTTCCGGGTTGGGGATGAGCGACACCAGCATCTTGGCTTCGACGCCGGTCGCGCGATTGGAAATGACCTTGCGCATCCGCGCTTCCAGCAGGGCTTCGGCGGACTCGCTGTGGCGGCCACGGATCATCGCGACGCGCCGCTTGCGCGCCTTGTCCGGCGACGGACCGGCGAACGCGATCACGCCCAGCCCCAGCAGGGTTGCGATCAGCACCGTTATCAGGATGAAATTGCCGTCCATCTCGTCGCCTGTCTTGTAAGATGCAGCGCCGCCCCTGTCGGGGCGGCGGATGCGATCAATTGTCCAGCGCTGCCTTGTCCTTGCGGCGCGATGGCATCATCGAGCGGAAGTCGCCGATCTTGCCGAGCAGGGAGTCGCCCTTTTTGCGTGCGCCCTTCGGCGCTGCGACCTCATCCTCGCGGTCGGCGGCGCCCAGCACCTCGTCCAGCAAGCTGGCGCAGGCCGCGCCGACCTTGCTGCCCTTGGCGGTCTCGGCCAGCGTCTTGCCCAGCTTCGCGGCCTGCGATGCGATCCGCAGGTCGAACGGTATGATGACGTCGACCTTGCGCTCGATCGATTGCTCGAAATCCTTGCGGCTGATCTCCGGCGCGCCGGGATGGACGCGGTTGGCGATCACCAGCGGGCGGGTCTGCGGCGCATTGCTCTTGAGCCAGGACAGGATGCGAATGGTGTCGCGGGCCGAAGCCAGTGTCAGTTCCGTCACGACCAGCGTCACATTGACGTCGGTCATCAAGTGCGGATGCTGGATCAGCATGTTCCGCGGCAGATCGATGACGCTACATTCGAAGGCGAGGCGGAATTCTTCCAACAACTGGTAGAAAGCCCCGCCATCGGTCATCATCGGCTGGCTGATCGGCGCTTCGGCCGACAGGATCGCCAGCGTGTCGCTCGCCCGCACCATGGCGCGTTCGATGAACAGCCCGTCGATGCGGCTGGGATTGTCGATCGCGTCGGTCAGGCCGCGGCCCGGTTCCAGGTCCATCGCCAGCGCATTGGTGCCGAAATGCACGTCGAGGTCGAGCAGCGCGGTCGGGCGCTTCTTCTTTTCCGACAACATCCAGGCGAGCGAGGTCGCGATGCTGGACGCGCCCACGCCGCCACGGGTGCCGATCACGGCCATCGTCGCGTGCGGGCGTTCGGGTGCGGCGTCGCGCGGGGCCATGAAGACGGCCTGTGCCTGCGCCAGCGCGTCGCGCAACTGATCCGCGCCGAAGGGCTTGAGCAGATAATCCTGAATGCCGCTGGCGACGAGATCGCGATACAGGCGCACGTCATTGACCTGCCCCGAAGCGATGACAACCGTGCCCGGTTCGCAGACTTCCGCCAAGCTGTTGATATCGTTCAGAGGATCACCGCTTTCGGACATATCGACGAACAGAATCTGTGGACTGGCGGTGATCGACAGGCTCTGCACCGCGTTGCGCATGCCACCCTTGTTCACCTTTTCCGGCGCCCAACCCAGTTCGGCGGCGACGGCGCGCAGCATGTCGAAGCTATGATCGTCACAGACGAAGGCATGGAAGGGGTCGCGTGGCCCGGTCGCGCCGGGTTTCCAGGGTGCGTTCATCTTATTGCCCTCCCGCCGTCATCTGCTTCAGCTCGCCAGCGCCGGTCGGCGCCTTGTCACGATAGGTGGAAATGGCGCGGTTCGACGTCGCCGTGCGCAGGTCGCTATCAGTGCCCTGGCCACGAACCAGATCTTCGGGATTGGCGACCATGGCTGCCAGGTTGCTGTTGACGCCACAGCCGAAATTAGAGCTGGTGCCGAGGTTCATGTCGGTTTCCTGCTTTCCGTGCCAATCCGGGCAGCTGGGAACGCTGGCGGTGGCGCGACGCACGATCAGGCGCACGCTGCCAACGGGTGCCTGGCCGGCTTCGGCCGAACTGTCGGTCGCGACCAGTAGCCCATAGCGGGCCACGACATTGTCGATATCTTCCCGCAGGACGGGGCTGAAATAGCCGCCATCGGTAACGACAGCGATATTGTCGCCATAGCCCAGGGCGATCGAGGTGAACCAGTCGTTGAGCCGGATGGCTTCGTTCGGGGTCAAGCCGCCATTCGATCCTGCCTGCACGTCGAAGGTGTAGGCGCTATGCCCCACCACCGGCTGGTGGATGGAATCCACGGTGCGATTGGAACGGGGCAGCGCCTGGGCCGTCATGGGCAGAGCAAGGATCGCGATGGTCGCGAACGCTTTGATGGACAGAGAGGTCATGTCTTATTCCTTCCGTCAGAAGCTGAAGCCGGGCGCGACGGCCCCGGACTTTGCCTTGTTGTCGCTGCGCACGGTCGCTGCGGCTTGCGGGCCTACGGGCGTCGGAGAACCCGGCGCGCGCGTTGGGCCTTGGCCGCGTGCGCCGCTGATGCCGTCATTGCCCTGCTGCAACAGCAGCCCCTGCGCCTGGGTGGCGTTGCGGAAGCCATCGGTCGGCAGGCGCACGTCCGACGCATTCATCGGTTTCGCCAGATAAGGCGTGACGATGATGACCAGTTCGGTTTCGGACCGCTGGAAGGAACGCGACTTGAACAGGCTGCCCAGGATCGGGATGTCGCCCAGGCCCGGCACCTTGTTGATGGTGTTGCCCGTTTCATTGTTGAGCAAGCCCGCGATCATGAAGGCCTGGCCCGAACCCAGTTCCACCGTCGTTTCGGCGGTGCGGCTTTTGAGCGCAGGAACGCTGGCATTGAGCGTGAAATCCAGGCTCGACACCGTCGGGCGGACGCGCAGCGAGATGCGGCCATCGGCCAGCACCGTCGGCGTAAACGCCAACTGCACGCCATATTGCTTGAATTCGATGCTGTTGCCCTGCGTCCCGTTGCTCACGGTGTAGGGATATTCGCCGCCGGCCAGGAAGCTGGCGGTTTCACCCGACAGGGCAGTCAGGTTCGGCTGCGCCAATGTCGTGGACAGGCCGCTCGATTCGGCCAGGTCCAGCGCCGCAGCGACGTCGATGCCCAAAAGCTTTGCAACGCCACCGATGCTGTAGCCGCCGTTGATGATGTTGTTGAAGGTCCAGTAGCTGGGCGTGCCAGTGACCGTCGAGGTGCCGTCCGAATTGGCCGTCACCGTGGTTTCGCCGCGGGTATAATTCGCAAAATTGCGCGTACCGCCGCCGATATAGCCCGCCGTTCCCGACCCACGATCCACCGATGCCAGGTTCACGCCGATCTTGTGGCCCAGATCCCTGCTGACTTCGGCGATCTTGACCTGCAACATCACCTGTAACGGGGTCGCCATCCGCAGGCGGCTGACCACGGTCACATCCTTGCCCACGAAGGCCTGCGTCAGCCGTTCGGCTTCCGCTGCGTCCTCTGGTGCCTGGATCGTACCGGTCAGCAGGACCATGCCGTTCATCTTGTTGACCGCGATTTCCGCGCCCGGCATCGCCAGATCGAGCATGTCGTCTATGCTGGTCAGGTTGGTGCCGACCCGGACGGTGCCGGAAAACAGCACCTTGCCGTTGGGCGCGGTGGCGAACACGGTGGTTTCACCGGCCTTCTTCGCGATCAGGTAGAGCTGGTTCTGCGAACGGACATGAACGTCGACCACATCGGGGTTGGCGATCACCACGTCCGACATCTTGGCCGGCAGGTTGACGACCCGGCTGCCACCCACCGACATCAGGATCGCATTGTCCTGATTGCTGGCAGGGGCGGCGTTGAGGGCCGTCGTGGGCGCTGCGATCGTGGCGATGGCAAGGCCGAGGGCAATTGCCGGAGCGGCAAGCCGTGGAGCGCGATTGTGCAAGCTCTTCATCTTACTTCCCCCCGACCGGAACTTCGGTCACGTTGGTTCCGCGGGCCACGCGGATCACCGGCCCCTTGAAGGCGACGGTGCCCATGGGCGCACCATTGGCGATGGCCATCGGCGGCAAGGGCGCTTCGGCCTTGGCCGGGACCGAGCTGCGCTGGTAGCGCGACACGTCAGCACCGGTAGAATAGGTTGACCCGCGATCGACCGGGCGTGAGGCAAGCTTCGCGATGATCGACTTTTCGGCGTTCGGATTGGCACCGTCGGGCAGGTCGACGTCAGTACCCGCAATGGCGGCGTCCAGATCCGACGCGGTGTCCGCGATCGACCGGAGCGACATGGACAGCGACCCGATGGTCTGCGAAACCGCGATCTTCTCGGCGATCTTGGGCGTCACTTCGATCGTGACGTTGGAATAGGTGCGGACCTCCGGCTTGCCGTCGGCGCCCATCGCATCCATGCGCTGGTCAGTGGCGAGCACCCGCAGGTTGCGCAGGATGGTTTCGGATACCTTGAGCGGGTCGCCTTCGCCGCCGCCATTGACGCTCTGCGTCAGGACGAGGTCGATGCGGTCGCCGGGGAAGACAAAGCCTGCGACCGAGCTTTGCGCCGATACCGGCACCGTCACGGCGCGCATGCCAGGGCCAAGCGCCGCAGCGAGGAAGCCGCGATCGCCGGGCTTGACGATGCCGCCCTGCGTCAGCGGCTGCCCGGCCGTGATGGCGGAGCGCACGACGCTGCCAGCCAGCTTGGCGGGGTCGGCCTGACCCTTGAGATAATAGACCTGTTCGATCAGATCCTTGGGCCAGGGCTGGAAGCGGAAGCTTTCCGCGTCCAATATGGTGCCCACGGGCAGAGCTTTGGTTGCCACCAGCACATGCGGCTGGTCCGCTTCGTTCGGCATCGCCGCAGCGTTCACCTGTGGTGCGCCCGACGAACTCAACATGCTGCGCGCAAGCAAGGCTGTAGTGACCGCTATGATAAGCGCCCCCACCAGCAGCACGATCTTCTTAGCATCCATGACGAAATTCGCCTCCCTCAAACGGGTGCACTGCCCCCAGTGCCCCACTCATCACGCAAAATGGTTAAAATATCGTTCGCCAAGCAACCACAGGGCTGCGATCGAGATGGCGACGCCATAAGGTATTTCAGGCTGTCCGAGCCTTTTTGTCATCCGATGGTGGATGACCGTGACGATGGTGACCAGGCCGCCCAGGATCGCCATCAGGACGATCATCGATAGTACGGCCTGCCATGGAAACCACAGCGCCAGCGCACCAAGCAGCTTGACATCGCCGCCGCCCATCATGCCGAACGCGAACAGCGCGGTAAAAAGGGCGAAGACGATGGCGCCGACCAGCAATTGCACGGCAACGCCGGGCCACAGGTTAAGGCCACTGGCCAGCCACCATAGCGGCGCCAGCGCCGCGACGGCCAGGTTCAACCGGTTGGAAATGATGCGGGACCGCAAATCCGTGATCGCCGCCGCAATCAGCAGCGCGGCCAAAGCGCCTAATAGCGCCAATCGGAAAATTTCCCCGTTCATGGGGCTTATCCCCTAGACCATATGGCTTACCAAAGGTTTACTAAGAAGGGGCTTTTTCCGCCCGTCTCCGAGGATCGGAAAGCAAAACCACCCCTATATTGCTCAAATAGATAGGGGGTTTCGTTCAAACTTTTGGCGCGCGCAAATCGCCAACGAGCGGCCGCGCAAGCACGGTGTCGTCATACTATCGCTGGAGCTGGTGAGGCCCTGCCTCCCGAAGGCAACGCCTAGCGCCTCAGAGCGCGGAAATCCTCACTTAGACCGCGATAACCGCGCGGATCAGAGGGTGAACGACTCGGCGAATATGCCGATTTCCACCGGAGCTACACCGGAGACAGAAACGGCGCAATCGCGAGGGTTCTGCACTTGCGCCCAGCCGCGCGTGGGTAGTGCGTGATGGCTCTGTTAAATAAGCCGCAGCTGATGCAGCGCGAGTGCGACAAATGGAACGAGCGCTACCCGGTCGGGCAGGCCGTCACCGTCCGCCGCGATGGCGGCGACATCATGACAACGAAGATGCGGTCGGAGGCGCAGCTGCTCTCCGGTCATTCGGCCGTCATCTGGCTGGAGGGGATCAGCGGTTGCTATCTGCTCAGCCGGGTCACGGCGCTGAAGGAGGAGGCGGCATGACCGACAATGTCCTGAAATACGCAACCACCATGTCGCTGGCCCGGATCAGGCAGGGCGACAATCCCCGCCGGTACTTCGACCAGAAGAAGCACGACGAGCTGGTTGCGTCCATTCGCCTGCGCGGCATTATCCAGCCGCTACTGATCCGGCCGCTACTGATCCGGCCGGTCCCCGACGCGGAGGGCGATTACTGCATCGTCGCCGGCGGTCGGCGGTATAGGGCGGCGGCCGAGGCGCTCGGTCCCGACGCCGTTGTCCCCGTCCTCATCCGCGAGATGACCGACCAGGAGGCGTTGGAAGCGGCGATCGATGAGAACGACAATCGCGAGGACGCTTCCGAGACAGAGCAGGCCGACGCCGCGGTGCGCGTCCTAGCCGCCTGCCAGGGCGATCGCGCCGAAGCGGCCCGTCGGCTGGCCTGGTCGCCCTCGAAGCTCGAACGACGCCTCGCTCTCGCCAACCTCGCCGAACCGGTAAAGGCCGCGCTGGACGAGCGTCGGATCAAGGTCGGCCATGCCGAACTGCTGGCAGCGGTCCCGGGCGACAAACAGGAAAAGGCGCTGGAGACGATCCTCGTCAACGACCTTGGCGTCGCGAAGACGCGCGAGCTGTTGATGCGGGTGACCCAGAGCCTTGCCGGCGCGCAGTTCGACAAGGGCGAATGCACGACGTGCCCTTTCAACTCGGCCTCGCAGCGCGCCCTGTTCGCCACCCACGTTGACGATGGCTATTGCACCAACCCCGGATGCTTCCAGCTGAAGACGGAAGCAGAGGCTGCCGCAGTCGCAAAGAGCGACCCAGCCGCAAAGGCCGAGAAGCAGAAGGCCCCGCCGGTCGCTGACAAAGCACCCGCGGCATCGCCACCTGCTGCACCGGCCGACCCTGCCGGAAAGCCGGCCAGGGTCACCGCCCCGCCGCCAGCCACTCCGAAGGTGACAGCCGAGACGATCGCCAGCCGTGTCACGGCGATGCGCGAATCGGCATGGCGCAAGGCGCTGATACAGGCGGTCGAAGGCGACCCAGATATCGCCGCTGCGTTCGACGCCATCCTGCGCGACACTTGGCAGGTGGACCGGACGTTCCTGTCGAAGTTCGGCAAGGACGAGCTCAAGTTCATCGCGCAGGAGTGCGGCCTGGTCGATCACATGGGCGCGAAAGCCTTCGCCAAGCTGCTCGATGCGCCGCCCCCCAAGATCATCGACGGCATGTTGAACGCCACCGGCTTCACTTGGGCCGGCCGCCTGCCCAGCGCGATTACCCTTGACGGCAAATACAGCCCGCCGCCCGCAGGCGCTGGCCTCGGCGCGCACCATGCCCATCCTGAGAAAGTCTGACCCATGCTTATAATGAGTTTGCTCCCACTGCTGTCCCGCTACTCGCTCGGCATCGACCTCGTCGCGGGTCCAGACGGCGCTGTCACGATCACCATCATTCCCCGCAAATCTGAGGGCGGTAAGGCAGAGGCGGGTGAGGTACGTCCTATCTCTATAACCGCCACGGCTTTCGAGATTGATCAGGAACTCGCCAAAGGTGAGGAAGGCGCGCTTGGTCAGTTAATCGCCACTCGCAAGGATCTGAGCGACCAGATTGCTGAACAACGCGCCGCGGCCGAGACAGCGAAGTCAGCGGTGAAGCCGAAGGCAAAGCCAGAGCCATCTGCGAAGGCGGCTGTGCCAGCCGCGCCTGCGCCTGAAACCGCCGTTGCCGCACCGGGCGAACCTGCGTCCCTGTGGGACTGACCTTCTCAACATCTTTTGCCGGGAGGCACATATGCAAATCAACCAAATCACCCGCGCCTATCGCTATGACGGCATCGACCTGCCGGTACCAGCACACCTGTCCGCCGATCCCCAGGGCCTGCGCGCCTATCACGCTGCCCTCTATCCCGCGATCCTCAATGCCGAGGCCGTCGACGCCGGCGTGTCGAACAATGTCCACGTCACCGAGTACCGGCGTGCCGTCGGCACCAAGGGATAGCGGTGGCCGCCGCGATACCGCCCGCCGCCCGCAAGACGCTCCTCGAATGGATCGAGCATGACGATGGCAACGAAACCAGTCCTTCCATCCCCCAATGCAGCGAGCGGGCCGCAGCCCTTCACGCGCAAATCCTCGTCGACCAGGCCGGCCGGGGCGAACCGATCCAGCCACCCGCCGGTCTCCATCTCTCGCCCCTCGGCTGATCTAGCCGGGCGGAGGGTCTACATATCCCCCGATGCTCAGACCACGTTCGACGGTCCGCTGGGGCCGCATCACAAGCTGCTCGGCCATTGGGCGGCGGCGCAGGAAGATGCCCCCCGGCTCTATACGAGGGGCGAGGCGCGCCAGAGGATCGAAGGCCAGTTCAATTCGGCCGTGCTGGAAATCCTCAATCCGATCGGGATCGTGGATTTGCGCGCGGCGGTGCTGGAAGGCGCAGACGGCGATCCACCCGCGATCGCGCTCATCTGCGACAGCATAGGGCAGATGGACCTGGGCTGGATCGAGAAATCCAATGTGCTGCGCGTAACCGCCTTCGAGCAGGTAGCGCCGGTTGGCCTGCAGGCGGCCGCCTATGATGCGCTAGCGACGTCGCTCAATGCCGCAGTCCAGATGATCGGCTTTGAAGATCTGATGGAAGAGCTTTCGGCCTATTATTGGGATGGCTCGATCGACGACGAAGGCGCGATCGCGGCAATGAAGGATTGGCGCGGGCTGGAAGACGACGAGATCGATGTCGAACAGCTCCCGTCTGGCGTCATGGCAAGGCGACCCGCCTGGATGCTCGCCGCTAATGCGCATCCGTTGAAGAAGCTGCCCGCTGGGCTGGTGAAGAGGATACGCCGCCTGCGCAAAGCGCATGATGCAATGCAAGGCTTGGATATCCGCGCAAGTGCCTGGCGCTACAACAGCGACTTCATCCTTGATTATCTACCGGAATACGAAGACCGCGGCACCCTTCCATCGATGACGATCGTCCCGTTCGACGTGTTCGCGCGCGAGATAGACGACGTAGCGCGCATATGCATGGAACAGGGCTTCCACGATATCATCGGCCTCTACCAACTGCCGACCCTGGCCGCCGTCGATCAATGGTTCGCATCGCTGAAGCTCGGCGCCGAGCTGCTGCTCGCCGCGCAGGACCTGATCAACACCGACCCCTTTCAACCGTGAGGCTCTATGCCCAATCATTCCACACAATTTGAATCTACGCCCGGCGGCATGGTGCTGACCAATGCCATCCTGCTCTATAGCCCTGCCAGTCAGTATATCGGCTCGCGAGCAGGCGCAGCGGCGTTCGCCAGCATCCACGACGTCGAGCAGCGCGAATCGGGGCCGCTGATCGCGGCTGGCGCTCCATTGACCCGCGCGCACCTGCGTCAATGGACGAAAGCCTTGGACCGCGCTGCCCCGCCCGAAATCCTGCCCGCTAACGTGCTGGTGGCCCATGCCGATCTTCTTGCCTGGTGGGTGCCGGCCCAGGTCCGGCTGGCCTATTTCAATCTGTCACGGCCGCCGAAGGGCATGAAGGAGCTTGCCCAGCGCACCAGCGTGGCGGTCCCGTATCCGGCGCAGCTTTTTGTCGCCAGCCACAAGGGGTTCGGGGTCTATGCCCTGCCGGCGGACGAGCGGCCGACCGCTGAAACGAAGCTGCTCCACAGCCCGGTTCTGAATGTCTATCTCACCGGCCAGCTATGCTGGGGCAACATCGTCCGACCCAAGGCGATGACGATTGCGTCGATCCCTGAATATGAGCGGGCGATCTTCGAGTCCTGGTCGACGCACCCCAATGTCGGACAGGAACTGACAGTCACAGGCAGGGGCGGGCTGGTGAAGCTGTGGGACGATCTCGCGGCTGCCAAGGCGAAGCGCTTCCCGGTGCAACGGCTAAAACCCTTCAACCCAAACAGCAACGGCAAGGCCCTTAAAGCGCCCGTCACGCTGGCCAGCCTCATTGCATCTAAGGTGACGGCATGATCGATCTCGCCGACGACGCGACCGCCGCGGCCCTGCTCGCAGAGGTGCCATGCTATCCTGTCCCGCCGTCCGGCCGATCGCCCGTCATCGATGCGCTGCGCTCTGCGCGGTCGGGCCAAGGACTTGCGATCGGGCAGGCGGGCGTGATGCTGATCCTGCGCCGTCCATGGCTGGCGCTGGACACTTATGTCACCGGCCGGCCGCATGCCTATCTTCCCTATGGCGCGGGCGAGAAGGAGAAAGCCGGGCTACGGTGCGGCCTGATCCCGCACGAGCATCTTGGGCAAATTCTGCACCACTTCCGCGAAGCGCTGCCCAACGAGGCGGCGGCGTTCGTGATCTGGAACGAGGTGACGCGCGAATTTGCCGTGCGATTCCCAGACATCGACGAGGCTACGCCGTCGCGCCTAGTCTATCGCACACCAGTGATGGAAGCGGACTGGCATGTCGTCTGCGATATCCACAGCCACGGGACCGGCCCCGCTTTCTTCAGTACCACGGATAACGCGGACGACGCGCACGCGACCAAGATATCCCTCGTGTTCGGCCGCCTCAACCAGCCGGGCCATGAGAACATGGCATCACGCCTGTGTGCGGGTGGCATGTTCCTGCCGCTCCCCCGCAGCCCGTTCCAGGGAGACAATCATGCAGCCTGATATGCCCAACCGCCATTATCTCCGCCCGACGCTGGGCGATCGCGCCATCAACGTCCTGCTGGTCGGGTGCGGCGGCAACGGCGCGCAGATGCTTATGGGGCTGGCGTCGCTCGATACTGCGCTCCGGGCGATATCGCCGCGATCTCTGAACGTCACGGTCGTGGACGATGACACGGTGAGCGAGGCGAACCTCGGCCGCCAGCCGTTTTACCGCTGCGACCTGGGCAACTCGAAGGCGCACACGCTGACCGAGCGCATCAACATCGCGCATGGCCTGGCGTGGAAAGCGGTCCACGGCCGGGCGCCAGCCGACGTAGGCATCGCCGGCATGGATATCGTCATCACCTGCGTCGACACAGCAGCCGCGCGGCGCGCGATCGGCGCAGCCATTACCGCGTGCGAGCCTGAGTTTCATAACCTCCAGCCGCCATCCTACTGGATGGACCTCGGCAATCGGGCGACCGACGGGCAGTTCCTGGTCGGTTGCCCGAAACCTTGGTGGGGCAAGCATGGGGATCGCCTGCCGACCGTGCTAGAATATTTCCCCGAACTGGCGGACGAGAGCGTGGCCGAGGACGACGCGCCCAGTTGCTCGGTTGCAGAGGCGCTGGAGAAGCAGTCGCTATTCGTGAACAGGGTTGTGTCCAGCCATGCCCTGGCGCTCCTGTTCGACTTGTTGGGGCGCGGCTCGATCGGCCATGCGGGCGGGTTCATCAATCTGGCAAGCGGGCAGGCATTGCCGATATCATTACCTCGGCCCAAAGAGACGGCAGCGTGAAGCGCCGCCGCCGCCCAGCGCGCCCGCCATCCCAGCCGTGGAACCCGGACGAGGACGCCAAGCTCCGCGAGGTGAACGAAATCGGCCTGCGCGTAGAATATTGGCAGCTTGCCCTGCCACACCGTCGCGAAAGCGAGATGCTCGATCGGCGTTACGTTCTCGGCATCAAACCGGCGAGGGACATATGATCGTTAGAGAGCTGGTGCAGCAGCTGCGCCGGCAGCGCTATCGTGTCGGCCAAGAAGCATGGCTCCAAATGGACATCGAGGCGGCGCTCACAGCGCTGGGCGTGGGCTTCGAACGCGAGTCCCGCCTATCGACCAGGGACCGCATCGACTTCCTTGTCGACGGTGGGATCGGCATCGAGGCGAAGACGCGCTGCTCGCCGCGCCAGATTTTCCGGCAGCTCGAGCGCTATGCCGAGCACGACGCCGTCACATCCCTCATTCTCATCAGCGGTACCGCCACCGGCTTGCCCGGCCTCATCAACGGCCGTCCGCTATTCTACATCTCCACCGGGAGGGCAGCACTTTGAAGACATATGGCCAGCTCGAACTGGACACGATGGCGCGGCGCTGGCGGATCAAGGATCTCGCGCCGCACGTCGCGATTGCGTTCAAGCGCATGTTCCCCCGCGTGCCGGTCACATCGACCGAGATCACGATGAGCGACACCGACGAGGTGCGGGCAGATCTGCACTGGTTCATGGCGCGCTATCCGCTCGAGCATGATTCATGGGGCGAGCTGGACGAGGCGGTGGACCGGCTGGCCCACCGTGCTGCTGAGCGCGATCGCATACTCCTGCCAACATGGAAGCCGGGCGCCGTCACAGGCTTCAAAGAGGGTAGGGCACCCTACCTCTACCAGACGCAGGCGTCGAAGGTCGCGATCGCGAACGGTGGCCTACTGCTGGGCGATGACGTTGGCCTCGGCAAAACGATATCCGCGATCACCACCATGCTGATGGGTGCACCCATGCCTGCCGGTGTCGTCGTGCAGCCGCATCTGACCGGGCAGTGGAAAAAGCGGATTGAGGAATTCTCGACGCTCCGCGTCCACGTCATCAAGGGCCGCACGCCCTACGATCTGCCGGAGGCGGACGTCTATATCTACCGCTACAGCAACATCGCCGGCTGGGTAGACGTGCTGAAGGACGGCCTGCTCCGCTCTGTATTCTACGACGAGATCCAGGAGCTGCGACACGGCTGGGGCACGGATAAGGGCAATGCATGCGGCAAGGTGAGCCAGGTGGCGCAGTTCCGCATGGGGCTGACCGCCACGCCGGTCTATAACTATGGCGACGAGATGCACTCCGTCATGGAGTATATAAAGCCGGACATCCTTGGCGATCGTGAGGAGTTTTTCCGGGAGTGGTGCGGGCGCGAGCGGGTTGTCGCCAATCCCGACGCCCTCGGCTCGTATTTGCGCGACACGGGCTTTTTCCTCCGACGCACGGAAGATGATCCAACCGTCGATGCATCCATGCCGCCGGCCAACGTGCTGGAGTGGGAGCTGGACTATGATCTGGACGCGGTCGCGGGCGAGGAGGAGATCATGCGCCAGCTCGCCCAGACCGTGTTGAGGGCCAGCTTCACCGAGGCAGGCCGCGCCGCGCGCGAGCTCGACATGAAGATGCGCCAGCTCACCGGCATCGCGAAGGCCAAGTCCGTCGCCGCTTATGTGTCGCTGCTCCTGAAGGAAAGCCCGCGCGTACTGCTCGCCGGCTGGCACCGTGAGGTCTATAGCATCTGGAGCCAGGCGCTCGCCGCGTTCAACCCGGTTCTTTACACAGGGTCAGAGAGCGGCCCGGCCAAGCAGCGCAGCGTCGATGCTTTCACGACCGGCGCTTCTCGCGTGATGATGATGTCCCTGCGATCAGGCGCAGGCCTAGATGGGCTCCAGCACTATTGTCAGGACGCTGTGATCGGCGAGTTCGATTGGTCGCCGCAGGTGCACTATCAATTCATCGGGCGTCTGCGACGGCCGGGGCAAGAGGGGCAGGTCAACGCGCACTATGTCCATACGAACTGGGGCAGCGATCCCGTCATCGTGGAAATGCTGGGGATCAAGGCGGACCAGTCGCGCGGGATCAACGATCCCGGCCAAGCGCCGAAGCCTCGGGCGACGGACGAGAGCCGCATCAAGGTGTTGGCGCAGCGTGTGCTTGATGGAGGGGCGGCGCTATGACGCTCGGAAAGATGATGCAAGGCGCCGAGCGGACCTTTAGCGAACAATAGGGCAGATCCGCGCCATAGCCGCCGTGGCTAGTCGCGCGGCCATCCTTGCCGTATCGCAATTGGCGTAGGGCTGGACAGTCGCGCACATACCCAGCATCAACACGGCCGGTAGGGGGAGGAAGCGTTTCATGGCTTCATCCAATATGCCGCGCCGATCAGCACAGCGCCCCAGATCGCGGCGGAAACCGGGATGGCTATAAGGAGGCCCCTCACGCGTCCTTCGCGCAGACAGCGCGCTCCCTCTCACGGCGCGCGGCCAAGCCTTTGCTCACTACCTTCTTGCCGTTCACCGTGACCTTGTTCCATGCCAGCATGGAGGTGCAGGCCGGACCGATCTGACCAGCGTTGAACAGACGCCGCGCCGTCGAACCGCAATAGTTAGCAACACCCACATTATAGGCGAGCGACACGGCCGCGAAGCGCGCGCGATCGCGGCCGGGAATCGTCAGCGCCAGACCGGGCGTGCATTGCATGACGCCCTTGGCATGATCGATCAGCGCCTCTTCCAGCATCACCGCGCACTGCGCCTCGGTGAACTGGTCCGTGATCCGGATCTTGCGGCCCCGATAGCTGGTCAGTCCGTCACACGCGGTGGTGACGCCGACGATATCGAGATAGGCGCGCAGATACTGCTTGCCGCTGACATGACGCACGGTCGCGGTGCCATCCTGCGCGATCTTGACGTCGACCTTCCGGCCGCTCTCGTCTTCGGGAATGTGGGTGAGCAGCAGGCCAGCCGTCACGAAGCCGACGATCGCCACCAGTGACCCGCCGCGCACGGCAGTTTTATTCGCCATCGTTCGTCCCCTGCTTGAACAGCATCGCGACCAGGGCGGCAGCGCCGAGCACCAGGCCGATGATCTGAGGTTGAGGCAGCAGCTCCCGCGCCTCACTGGGCACGAGCGCCCACGTAGCCTGTCCGGCAATCGCCATGGACGTCAGCCAAACGGACCAGCGTTTGCCGATCGCCCGCCAATCATCCACGATCCGCGCGCGGATGCGCTCCCTGAAGCTCATGTCGGCCCTCCGTTGTGATTCCTCTCCAGCCGCGTGATGCGGCGGTCATAGTCGGCAAAGCGGCTGTCCTGCGCTTGCGTCTGCGCTTTCTGGCGCTCGTCGATCCGGGCCAGCGTCTGCTGCATCTCGGTGACGCTGCTCGCGACCCAGAACATGGCGACGGTGATAATCGTGGTGACCAGGCCCGCAGCGATCGCGGCAAGCCATTTCAGTATAGGGTTTGCCACCGTGCCGCTTTCGTCTGGGACTGCACCACTCAGGCGCGCGACCGCTCTTTCCAATTGACCGATCTGGGGGGCGTACTCGGCAAGCGCCAACGCGGCAGCTTGCTGCGCCATGATCTTCACCTGTTCTGCCGTGCGGTCATCAGCCAGTTGCATCTGGGTCTCCCCTTGATGCAGTCTCCGGCTCACCCGTCGACACGACGATCGCCGGCAGGCCATCGAGCATGTCGATGAAATCGCGGCCCGGCCAGGCGGGCAGGCTCTCGAAGTAGCGGCGCAGCCGTGCGGCCGATTCCTTGGGCAAGATGAAGGCGTTGGGTTCCTGCATGACGGCTCCTAAACCGTGAAAAGATTGGCGGCGGTGAGCGCATCGACGCGCCCGCTGTTCATGGACCCGTCGCTATTGCGCGTGGGGCAAAGCCAGCCACCTTCGTCGAACTCATCCCACGCATAGGCATAGGCGACGTCGGCCTCGCAGGCGGACGGATGAGCAGCGATGTAATCGCGCAGCGCAGTCAGGTGCGCGACAAGTTCGGCATTGCTTGGCTGCACATGATAATTGTCCAGCCCCAGCATCGGCAGCTGGTTGCTCGCCTCCCACTGGACGGGCCGCTCGATGCGAGGGCGGCGATCCCAGCCCAGCATCCCGGTGGGTACAACCTTGAGGCCCAGGGCCACCTGCGCGGCCCAAAATGCCTGCGCCGCGGTGGACAGTTCGGCATAGGTCGCCCCGCGCCGCGCATTAGTGGAGGTGATGTAGGAGGATATGGCGTCGGTCCCCAATGCCGCCGCATTGGCCGTGGGGTTAACGCCCGGCTCATCCATCAGGACAATATAGGGGTTCGACAATCCTGCACTGATCGCGCCCGCCCGGATCGCATCCAGCGCAGCTTTCAGGTTCGCGGATGATCCGCCCCAATAAGTCGCCAGATCGGCCGCATTATAGAACAGCGCCATCAACGGCCGTGCGGATAGCACTTTGCGATAATTGGCCTGCGCCATCCAGTCGACGATCTGGGCAACCTCCGCTGCATAATTGCCCGTGGTTCCAAGGATGTTGGACTGGATAATCACGCTGAACTTGATCGCCGCCTTGCTGGCGCTCGCCATATACAGGTCGAAACCCGCGTTGAGCGGCGACCCGTCCGCATAGCGCAGCCATGCCCAGCTGACTTTTGCCGCAGCGGCTTTGGTGATCTCCGTCACCATCGTTGCCACCGTCGCGTCCATGCGCAGCGTCGATCGATCGACTTGCGTCGCCCAGAAAGGCGCGCGTGTCTGATATTTGGGATTGCTGATCGAGCGCAACACTTCGCGCGAGGCCGGATCATTGCTGTACCAAAGCGGCCAGCGGATCATGCAAAGGCCAGTCATGCGCGCACCCACTTTCCCACGACTTCGAGATAGATCATGCGGAAGGACGCCCCAGCCGCCAGCGTGGCCGGCGCACCCAAAACAACAATGCCGCCATTGCCATTGACCGCCAGCGATGTGATTTCCTGCGTCGTCGTAATCAGCATTTCCGCGCCCGTTTCCCCGGCAGCGGGCTTGTCCAGATTGAGCGTCAGGCTTGCCAGCGTGCCAGCGGGGTCCAGGACATAGGTGTTGATCGTGGCGGGGATGTTGATCGTCGCGCCGCTGGTCGCCGTGGTGTCGCGCTGAAAGGAGCGGCTGTGCTGGTCAGTTAGGCGACAGCGCCGCACTTCCACTCGACCGCCCGCAGTGACACGCAAATCGCCACCCACTTCTCCCGCCTGTGTGATAACCGCCGCATTGCCGCTGGTTCCTGGAGTAATAAGCACCCCGTTTGCATGGCCGCCCGCCAGCGTTTCGACCTGCAATGTCGTGCCGCTATCACCCGCGAAGTAGAAGTTGCCACCCAATGCGGCACCCAAATACATATGGGCCGTAGTGCCATCCGGCTTGTTGGCGATGAGCCGGATGAACGCGTCGCCCATGCTGACGACGCGCAGCTTCGCCCCCGGCGTCGCCGAAGTGCTGGACGCCTCCATCACCGCATTATCGACCGTTCCAGCGGCCAGGCGAATGACCTGCCCGACGGGCGTCAGCAGCGCGCCTCCATCCGTCCCGGCATAAAGGGCAGGCTTGGAGCCATAGGCCGCGCCGCGCGCGCCCCAACGCGTGCCGATCGCGACATTGCCCGCATCGCCCACCTCGAACTGGACGCCTGCGCCATTGCCGAAATAATGATAGGCCGCGCCCTTGGCCGCATAGACGATCGGGATGTTGCCGTTGAACCCATCTGCGGCAATCGACACCGCGCCGCCGTTCGGCGCATTTTGTAGCACCAGATAGTTCACGCCATCGAGCAGGCCGATCGCGCGCGCGATGCTCGACTTGCTGGCGCTGTTGAACTCCCAGCCCGCCGTTGCATCCAGATAGCCCGGCGTGGCCACCTCCACCTCGCCAAAGGTGGCGATTCGCAGTCCGCCCGGCGTTTCGCCGTCGCCCAGCAACATGCGCTCGAGATCCTGATTATAGAGGATCTCCGACGGCGCGAGGACGAACGCCGTTACGGCGCTGTCCAATGCACGGGCGAGAAGGCGGCGGGCCATGGCTCTTAGCGTTCCAGCAGTGCCCAGGCACGCCAGACGATAACGGCGCCATAGATTGCGCCGATGCGATCGGCGATCAGCGCGACGTCATCGACCTTCAGGTCAAGCGGCTCCTGCGCCAGGCAGATGCGTTCGGCCAGGACGGCGTTGGCGACTTTGCGCTCGCCGCT
This sequence comes from bacterium, assembly GCA_030824575.1. Lineage (GTDB taxonomy): Bacteria > Pseudomonadota > Alphaproteobacteria > Sphingomonadales > Sphingomonadaceae > Sphingobium. The sequence continues at coordinate 76,514 of JAVBXL010000022.1, forward strand.
CAGTCGTTCGGGCTGGCCCATCTGATCGGGCAGCACATTGACCAGCGCTTCGATCGCGACGGTGCCAAGCGTCAGGGGCTTCTTGCCCTCGCCGAACATATCGCTGCCATCCAGTTCCTTGATGACGGCGGAGAAATCGATCTTCATGGGCTTCCCTTCAGATGTCCGTCGCGCCGTCGAAATCGGGCGAGGTTTTGAGTGCGGTGTAGATGTCGGTCAGGGTGGGCTCGTCCTTGCGGATCGCGAGGCGAGGCTCGACGCCGGGCGGCAGTGGGTTGGGGATCTTGGAGCCGAACAGGAAGCAGACGGTTTGCTGCATCATCGCCACGGCTCCAGCGTCCATGTCTGCGCGTGAGGCATAGCCAGCGACGTTCGCCATCAGGCTTCCCTCGATCGACAGGTCGAGCATCTTCTCGCGGTACTGGCCGATATGGCTGGCGCGCAGCACGCGATATTCATCGACGCGGTGGAACGCGGCGACCATGCCGTTAGGGAGAGCGATGTCCTTTTTGAGGGGCATGAGGTCAGGCCTTCCTACGCAGTCGTGTCGTTGGTGATGAGGCCGAACGCCGCCAGCTTTGCGAGCAGATCAGCGACGGCCGCGTTGCCGCCCCGCGAACCGGTGATGGAGGGCCGTGCGATCGGCGCGGCACCGAGGAAGCCCAGCGCCGGGCTGCGCAGCATGATGCCGGCCGCGCTCTCGCCTAGGACGAGGCGGTTCGCCGTATTGTAATAGAACAGGTTATGCTCGGTCGTGCCGTCGGCGCTGGCGGCTACGATCGGCTTGTTATTGTCCATCGAGATCGCGGCGAAGCCTATGTTCCGCAGAAACAGGCCATAGGGCACATCATTCTCGTTGGAGAAGAAGGAGGCGTAATTGACCGTCCGGCGCGCCACGCCCTGCGCGGCAAAGCTGTTGAAGACGCCAAAGCCAACCTGGGCACGCCGTTCATTGAACGGGTTCACGGCAAAGCCTGCCATGACATTCACGCCGTAGCGGACAGTCGCCAGCGACATCGCGTCGAAGTTGTTGGCCGAGGTCCAGGACATGGGCAGCACGGCGTCAGGGCCGAGCGTGCGGATCGACTCCGTTTCAGCACCGACCGCATATTTGCCGTTCGGTACATCCGGTCCCCAGCCGACCTGGCCGACGAGGATGCCGCCATAGGCAGATGCGCCCATGCCGATCCCGTGCGGCCGGAAGCCCTCTACGAAGTCAGTCCGGCCAGGCGCGTTGCCGGCGCGGTCGATCGCCTCGAAAAGCGCGCCCTGCACGCCGGTCTGGCTCAGCGCATTCCACTTGTTCTGCTGAAAGACGACGGCGGGATTGATCGAGCCGGGCGCGCTGACATGATGATGGAAGAAGGCGACCGGGTGCGAGGTCGTTTCCGGTTGCGCCGCCGACGCCCCCAGCTCCGCCATCTGGATATGGCGAAGATCGGCCGTGTAGGTGAAACCGGGGAAGTTGACGGGATCAGTGAGCGCGCCTGCACCGGTGAAGCGCGCATCGGCTTCCTTGCGCCACGAGAAGCCCCGCGACGGCATGACCGGCGCAGACGCCATGGGATAATCGCCAGCCGGGACGGCGTAGCGCCGGCCTTCTGCGAACATTGCAGAAGCAGCCGCCGCGAAGTCCACCGCGCCGCGCGGCGCGAAGGAGCGATCGGACAAGGACAGCGGTACATGCTGGCGCTGCGCCATGTCGACGCCGCCCACAAATCCATTGCCGGCGCGCAGCACTTCGCGCTTGGCGTCCCATACCACTTCGCCATTGGCGAGCGCGACCTGCGCGGTAATGCCGGTCGGGTCGCGGGGGATCGTGCGCCGCGCCATCAGCCCCACACTCCGTCGTCAATGAGCGGATCGTCCGGGTTCCAAACGCCGTCGTCCTGAAAATCGGGATTGCCGATGCCGAGAGTGTCGATGGATACGAGGCCACCATCGGCGCCCCACATCGCGAGCCGGCCGCGACGCTGTTCAAGCGGCTCCAGCGCGCCCATGGTTTCGCCGATTGGCACTTGGAGCGCTCGCGCCAGGCCGTCCTTCAAAACCAGCGCGCGGGCGGCGGATCGGTCGTTTACCTCATTCACACTGCGCGGCAGGAACGGCTGGCCGCTCTCGAATTGTACCTGCTGAAGGAACGACGGATCGGAAATTACGTAGATTTGGCCTGCGACCGGCGGTGCGAAGAAGGTGACGGTGCCGCCGGAGGTGGCCAGCGCAACGGCGTAGCTCGCGCGGTCCACCAGTTCGTCGCCAGTCGCGGAGCGTATGATAACTGAGACCTCCGACGCCGACACCGCCGCGAAGGTGAAAGGGAATGCGACCGTGACGCCATTGGCCTCGTAAGGCCCGGAATAGGTGTCGGTCGTGGAAACTGCCATTCTTGCCTCCGAGCGGATGGCAAGGGGGTAGGGTGGCTATCGGCCATCTTGAATCGACGGCGTCCTAATCATCCTTGATTTTACCCTTGGTCAGGCCCTCCCACCATTCCGCAAAGCCGTCCGGATCTTGGTCGCCCGAATAGACATCGACAAGGAACTGGCTTGCCGCCGCCATCTGGCCGGAGGTCGGCGCACCGAAATAGCCCGCCACTTCCATCGCGTTGCGGGTCGCGCGCTTCGTGTCATCGCCTTCGGCCAGCCGCTTCATGTCCTTGATGGTGCGCGAGGCGGTGGAGACGAAGCGGTCTACCGACGACACGCTACTATCGAAGCCCTTGACCGCGACGTTCGCCAGATCGCGCACGACCGGCAGCGGCCCAAGCGCGTTGAGGCTCATGGTCGAAAGCGCCCACTGGGTGAAGCTCTCCTCATCGTCATCGTCGGGCCAGCGTCCTGCGAGCCACTCCGCCGCCAGCGCTGGGAAGACGTAGAGCAGCAGGAAGCGTGTCACCAGGCCGGGAATCGCCGTAGCGTCGCGCTTGCGGAACGCGGTACCGGTATCGCGCGCGAAGTTGCGCTGTCGCTGGTAATAGGCGCTCATGAAGCTGTAGAAGGGCGTGATCATCTTCATGGCCTCGCCGGCCGCGCCCTTGCCGCGCATGATGGCGGCAAGATCCTTTGCCGCGCCGGAGCCCTGCGATTTGCGGATAACCTCGTCGGCATAGGCGATCGCGACATCCTCGGGCGCGCCTGTTTCCAGCGATTTGTTATAGGCGGCCATCCACGACACGACGGACACGAAGCGGTCGACGGCGCCGATCGCCATGAAGCCGGTGGCGCGGATGTCCGACACGGTTTTGCCCAGCCCGCTGTCGTTGCTCAGCATGTCCCGCATGTCGCGGTCCATCGTATCCATGCGCGATGCGACCTCCTGACTGCGCTCCAGCACGAACCCGAAGGCGTCGATCGGATGCTGGCCATAGGCGAAGATGCCCTTGGCCATCGCCGCCGCCCCCACGACCTCCGCCGTCTGCACGAAGCCGGATAGCTGCATCGCGACGGTCGACCAGCGGAAGGCGAGGCCGGTGAAGGTCGCGTTCACGCGGAGCGTTTTGAGCGCCTTCTCGAACCCGCCCAGGCCTTGCGCCTCATAGGCCAGCTCGTTGGAGATGTGATGCAGCCATGGATTGAACTGCTTCTGGATCTCCTCGCCCATCACCTCGCGCACCGCCTTGACGATGCGGGCGTCGTTCAAGAATTTATGCGTGTCCATCATCGCCTCGCGGTGCGTGATGTCGTGCACGACCTCGGTGATGTGGCGCGACAGAACCGACGGCGATAGCAGGATCGGCATGTCGCGGACCTCGGTCCGCTCGTTGGTCGACCCGGCGCGCGTGCTGGAGCGCTTATAGCCGTTGCTGAATAGCTGGTCAGAGCTGATTGCCGTCAGCTTCTCGACGCGCAGATCGCGCGACGTGTCATAAACGACGGGGAAATAGCCGCCGCGCAGGGTGCCGGCGTTCGTCTGAACCTCCCGCGCCTCGACCTTGTCCGGCTCGACGCCGTTGATGCGTCGCTCCAGCGCGGCGATATCGGGCCAGAGCGTATCGACGATATCCCAGACCTTTTGAACATAGGTCCATTCGGCTGGCGTCAGCTCCTGGTTGAGCATGTCGAGCATCGACTGTTCGCCCCAGCCGTACCCGCCCGCCAACTTCTCCGCATTGCCCTCGTTTCCGAGGTTCAGTGCCATGGAGATGAGCTGATCGCGCGTCATCACCGACTGCTGGCCATTCCGCGGGTCGATAAAGGGCAAGGCCACCTTCTGTCCCCAGCGCTTGCGCACCTCCTTCGGCACTGCCGCCTGCGCCTCCTCCAGCGCGGTTACCATGGCTCGCGTCATCGTGCGCCGGCGTTCCTGCGCATCGACGATCCGCTGGAATACGACCCGCTTGAACATGCCGAACTTGCCGCCATCCAGCCAGTCGAAGACGGTTTCCATCTTGAGCAGCGACGCGTCGATTGACAGGATGGTGCGCTTGGCGCGGCTGAAGAAGCCAGGCTCCAGGAAGGTCCGGCTTTCAGGGATCGCCTTCAGGTCGCGTGTGGCGATCAGGCCCTCGACCTGGTTGACCGTGTCGGAGATGACCGCCTCATAATCGCGCTCTTCCTTCGCATCGAGCAGCGACTGCTTATGCCGGCCGAGATGGAGGATCTGCACGACAGCGTCATTCAGGGCGAGCAGCTGCCCGACCTTGAGCCTGGTCCAGTGCGTCCGGCCGATGGATTCGGCGAACGACGGCGGGACGACGACGTCATAGCCCTCCGCCTGGCGCTCGGCCGCCCAAGCCTCGAAGCTCTCCTGCCGGTTTATCGACCGCTGAGACCGCTCTTTCATCTCGACCTGTTCGAGCAGCAGCTGCGCGCGTTCGAGATAGTCCTGGTCGACGCCCTTCACGGTGCGGCGCTTGGCCCATTTCTCCAGCCGCTTGACCGCCTCATCGACCTGATCGGCCCCGCGACGTGCGGCGGCGACCAGCGCATTATTGAGCATCTGGCTCTGCTTCTGGCGGAAGGCCTCTTCATGATCCTTGGCGATGACGGCGTCCATCGCGGCCCGGCCAGCCTTCGCGGCGGCACGCTCATAGCGGATGATCGCCGACCGGCTGGCGACATCGCGCACGCGGCCGTCGGTGATCTGGCGCTCGGCCCAGCTTTTCGCCACGCTGTAGGGGGTGACGCGCTGCCCGGTCATGCGGCCTAGTACGCGCAGCTCGGCGCTCATCACTGCGCCCAGCTCGTCCGACTGGGCAGCGGCAAGCGCCTCCTGCTCGATGCTGCCATCCGTAAACGGGTCGCCGAAGCGCTCCAGCATCAGAGCTTCGACCTCCTGGTCGATCAGGGCTTTGCGGACAGAGCGCTTATCGCCATTCTCGCGCATCTCGCGCCGGCGGATTTCGATGCCCATCAGGGCGCGGACCATCTCGTCGCCGGTGCGGAAGCCGACCAGCTCGGCCACATCGTCGGGGTTTGCGCCGCCTTCCTTGTGGAGCCGCTTGAAGTCCTTTGGCAGCAGGGCGGCGGCATCTTCGCCCAGCGTGTCCTTGATCCATTGGGTATCGAGCGGGGTTTCGCGCGCCATGGCAAGGGCCCGATATTCGGGGAGGGCGTCTATACGCTCCGTGACGTCCTGGCGCACTTCCTCTTCGCGCTCGCGCCATTCCTTCCCCACGCGCCGCTTCACCGCGTTCATCGTCTTGGCGAGCATCCGGCTCTGCGCCTGATCGCGGGCGGTGGCGGCGAGGTTCTGATAGCCTGTATATTCAGCCTCGGTCATCGACGCGGGTTTGGTCGGGAACAGCGCTTCGAGATGCTGGGCGGCGATCGCGTCGGCCAGTTCCTCGTCGGATGCGATCAGGCGGTCCATCACGCCGCGGACCTCATCACTGATCGGCGTGTCCAGGCGCGATACGCTATTATAGAGCGAGATCATCCAGGCCTTGAACGTCTGGAACAGACGCTGAAGGCCGGGCGAGGGGGCCTTGCCCTCCATCAGGTACCGCTCGACGCCGCGCGCCCAGAGCTCGTGCGCATCGACGGGGATCTGGCCATCTTCCAGCGCGTGACCATTGGCAGCGAACCAGTCCTGCACGATCTGCCAGTCGTCCCGCACCTGTTGCGGCGCATCGGCATCGGCAGCGTCCTCGCGCAATTCTTCCAGCCAGAGATGCCCGGACTCGTGGAGGAAGGTGGAAGGGTTCTGTGTCTGGTAGAGCTCGATAATGGCAGCAGCGCTCTGGCCGCCAGGAAATAGGATGCGGCCGCGCGGGATGATGTCGCCCTGCATATAGGCTTCGCCGTCCGCTTCCTCGGCGGAATAGGCTTCGACGGCAGCGCGGATCTCGCGGCGGTTGGTCGTGTCGGGATCGATTCCGCGGCTCTCCAGCAGCGCGCGCAGTTCCTCGGCCGCATCGCGCACAGACTTCTCCCGCGCGATCAGCGTGCGGTCCCGGCCGGCCACACCCTCTGAAATCGCTTCGAGCAGGTCGTTGGCGCTAGGGCGCTGGTCGCCAAACTCGGGGAAATAGCCCGCCTCCCATGCGCGCTGCGCCCAGGCGTCCGGACCATATTCATTTTCGCCGAAGCCGCCATCCTCCAGCAGCTCGCCCTGGTCGCGGAGCAATCGGCGCTGGCCAGGCTTACCGCGGTGCCATGCGTCGGCACCCATCGCCTTTAGATCACCGCCAGTGTCCACGATGCCGCCCTCTTTGGCGATAAATTGCATCAGCGTGGGGCCAAGGCTCTGGGAAGGGTCCAGCTTGCGTTTCATCACATCGATGGCGACGTCGAGCTGGTCGGCTTTCTGCGCCGCTGCGATATTCTCGGGCAGGATCTGGCGGACCTGAAGGCCGTCATATTCGGTGCCGGCGAGATCACGGCCCATGCGCTGGGCGCGGGTGGCGGCGCGCTGAGTGAGAAGTTCGGCATTCTGCCTCGCCATCGATGGCGACATGCCAGCCGTGGAGAGTTTCTCGGTGATGGACTGGAGCAGCTGCTCGCGCGGCGCAGCGGCGGCGCGGCCCTGCTCGGCTTCCTGCGCGATGCTTTCGGACAGCTCTTCCATCGCGTCCGTCCAGGCTTCATTGAACGCCTCAGCCTCGCGCAAGGACATGCCGCCAGCCGATAGGCGGATGTCGCTCTTGAGCGCTTCCCAACCGGGCGTGGTGGAGAGGCGCGTCAACTCGCCGACCGGCAGGACCAGATCGCCACCGGTCGCGTCCGCCTCGTCGATCTGGGTGCGCCAGCCGTCGAGGTCGCCGGCATAGCCATCCGACTGCATGTAGGAGCGCACCGCCTCGGCCGGCAGATAAACCTGATCGACGCCACTATCCTCGCCCAGCTGCTGCACCAGGTCCGCGATCGCGTCGGGGGAACGCTGCGCGGTTTTGGACTGGCTAGTGGCGTTGGCGATCTCGTCGAGAAACTGACCTTGCGCCTGCGCTTGTCTGGCCTGTCGGCGACGGTCCATTATCTCGCCGGTGACGCGCATCGTGCGCTCTGCCGCAACCGACACGCCTAAGGTCGCACCAACGCCGCCGGCCGTCGCGACGAACGTCTCGGCAGCACGTAACGGTCGCTCGGCTACGAATTGAGCGACAGTCTGATCCGGGTTGATGGTCGCCCATTCATTGAGATCCTGCAAAAAGGTGGCGGCTTGCTCCCCAGGCACCTCCGCCGCGAGCTGGCGCACTAGCGTTTTGGCAAAGGGCGACTGCGCTGCAAGGTCACCCACGAGGCGGGAAACAGGCAGCTTTTCTGTAACATATTCAACGAAACCCTGAGAAGCTCCGTAAACCGCCGAACGGCTAGGGGAGAGCCCCGCTGCGCGCGCGGTGGCGTATTCGTTGCCTCCTACCGAAGCGCCCATGATTGATGCGCCGATGGCGGGGTTGCCGCTGGCCGCGCTAGCGCCGATCGCCGCTGCTGTGGTAGGGAGGCTTTCCAGACCGACGAGTAAATTACGCGCGACCCAGTTGTCTACCTGCGGGCGAGCAGCGTCCGCACGCACCTTGTCGGCCTTCTGAATGCCCAACCCAATATCGGCGATCGGCTGGAAGACAGCGTGCGCTTCAGGGCTGATGGAAGCTAGGTTTTCCGCTAGTCCGCCTAGCGTTCCATATAGGCCTCCCAGCGCCGTGTACGTTCCGGCCGCGAGCGTGCCGCCGAGATTTTTCAGGCCGTAAAACGCTTTGCCAAACAGGCCGAGCTTATCGTAATCGTCTGCCGCGATGGCTGCGTTGTTGCCTTTCGTCGACCAGCGCGCAATCGCCGGGTGCTCCCCGGCAGCAGACCGTGCGCGCGATGCCTGCGCCTCTTTTTCGAACGCGCCCAGATTGCCCTCGATCGCCGCGACTGGCAGGCCATTTGCCTCCGCCAGACGGCGAGCGCGCGCCGCCTCGTCCGGCTTCGCGACCTTGATCCGATAGGCAAGATCGTCATCGCGCTGGCGGGCGAGATCGGCGACGAAGGGGTCAGCCGCGTCCGGCTGGGCCTGACGCTCGCGCATCTGGTCCAGATAGCGATAGGGATCGGTTGCCATTACCAGTAACGCCCTTTGCCGTTGCGGAAGATTTCACCGATCTGCTCGTCGGTCGGCGCCCGGCCGTATGTGGACTGATAACCCTTGGCGATGCGTTGCCGGACATTGTCAGGAACATCCCCCGCCTCAAGCTCGAAGCGGCGCTTCGTCCGTTGCGACTGGCCGGTCGGAATACCGGCAAACGTGGTGTTGACGGCGAAGGTGACCTCCTTCGTGGCGGAGAGAAACGCGCGATAGAGCTCGTCTTCCGTGGGCTTGCGCTTGCCGCCGGTCAGGTCGCGGACCTCAGCTTCCATCGCCTTCTGCACCCGAACGCGCTTGGCCTTGTCCTTTTCGTCCGAACCGGTCAGCCCCGCTTCGACGCCAAACGTCGATATCGTCGTTGATACCTTGCCACGCACGTCCGCGTCGGGATCGCCCGCCATGATCTTGGCCTGCTCTTTCATGAGGCCTTGCATCTCGGCGGGCGTCACCTGGCCCACGAATTTGCCCAGACCCTGCTTCGCGAACTCCTCTGGCTGGAGGATGCGCATCAGCTCTAGCGCTGTTGCCGTGCTGCCATTGGCCGGGATCGACTTTGGCTTGGCGTTCGACTTGGCGACGCCGATGTAAGAGCGCGCGGCATCGGGCGCCAGGCTGTTGCGGATGTTCGCCGGCATTTGCGAGATATCGGTGAACCCATCGCCGCGCTTAAGCACCCACTCGCTCGCCTTGCGATCGGCGTCCGATTCCTGGCGCGCCTTCAAGCCATCACTCAGCGACACGCGTTTGCGGATCTCGTCCTTCGCGCGCTCGCGACGCTCGAACGTCCAGTCTGCCTGCCCGTCAACCTTTGCCAGCAATCCGTCGAGATCGTAGCGGGTGGCGGACTGCTGGGCCGCGCCGATGACCTTGGTCGGATCGACGGTCTTACCGCCCTGGCGCACAACCATGTGCAGGTGCGGACCAGTGGACCGGCCGGTCGATCCCACGCCGCCCAGCTTGGTGTCGGGCGTCACTACGTCCCCAGCCTTTAGGGCGCTGGCGGCCTGCATGTGGGAGTAGCTCGACGTGGTGCCGTCGCCATGGTCAATGATGACAAAGTTGCCGCTGGCCGGGTCGTGGCCGGATTTCACGACCCTGCCGGCGGCCGTCGCGAAAATGGGTGTGCCAGCGGGCGCGGGGAAGTCCACACCATTATGGGTATGGCCGTCGCGGCGAACTTCACCATATTGCCCGGATATCCCGCGACCCAAGCCGCGGAGCGGATCGGCATAGTTGACCGCGCGATCTGCGCCATCCACGGACGCGATACCCATGAACATGTTGGCATCGGAAGCTGCTTCGCGCGCCTGAAGCGGAGCCTTTAGGTCGCTCCATCGCGACGTGCTGTCCTTGGAAAGCATGTCGTTTTCGTGGGCTTCGAGATAAGCCTGCGCCATCTCGACATCTTCGGCCGCCATGTACCGGTCGAAGATCGCCCCATGTGCGCCGGATACCGCGCTGCGCTCATCAGCCTTGATGATCTCCGGGTCTGACAGCCCGGACAGTTCGGCATTGGTCCGGGCCTGCGCGCGGATTTGCGCAAAGAAACCGGCGCGCTCAGCCGGATCATCGGCGCGCACTGCGCTCTCCACGAAATTGCCCAGCTTCGCCTTGCCGGTTTCCTGCTGGTAAATCCGGCTTTGTTGTACGGCGTAGGACGACATCTCATTGTCGGCCGACACGCGCAAGCGCGCCAGCTGCGGTTCGAGGTATCGACGGGTTCGCCGGTCGGACTGCGCCAGCGTCGCCGCGAAAGCGTCCTCTATCGCCTTGCCCGCGGCTGGACGATTTTCCAGCGCGCCCTTGCCCATGCGCGACTTGAGATCCGCCACCGCGCTATTGGCGGCGGTGCTGGCGGTCAGATACAGATTATCGGCGTTCGTGCGCGCGAGGTCGTCTTCGATCTGGGCCTGCACCGCCGCCGCATCTGCGCCGACCTGCCCGAGACGTTCCAGACCACGCGCAACGCCTCCAGCCGCACCGCCATTGTTATCTGCTGGCCGAAATCGTGCGTTGGTGGTTTGGACCGGTCCCACAGTGGGACTGCCATATTGCGGGATACGCGGCATCTCTTGCCCTCAAAGCGGATGCTGGATACCTATGGGTCATGATCAGGGGATTGAATCGACTGGTGGCGCTGGGGGCAGCGTTACTCATGACCGGATGCACCGAAACCCCAATGAACGAGGGAGAGAACGTTTCTCGCCCTAAAATATCCGCGGCTGACGAGCGGCGCCTGGAGGGGCTTAGAAAGCAGTACAAAAACTTGAGAGCCAAGTTAAGGGTTTCAGGCGTACCCAGTTCATATTTGGAGTTGCAGCAGGACAGATACGTCATGGAGGAAGAGATCGAGCGCATCGAACCGCTCGATCTAGTGATCTTGCAGATGCACGAAGATAATCTCGATCGAAAATTTCGTGTATCCGAGAACACGAAGCGTGCAGATCGCATCGTCAACGAGGCGAAAAGCACTCAATAAATCTCGCCGCCCTTAATCCCGAAGCTGTTCCGCTTATTTGAACCCCTTCGCCTTGAGCTGCTTATACTGCGATGCGCCGCCCAGCGCCGTTCCCGCCATTTCGAACGCCCCGCCGACCAGCGCGCCGGTCGCCGCTTGGCGCGACGCCTTGGCCTGCGACCGATAGTTCGATCCCTCGATATCGAACCCGCGCACATTCTCCGCACCCTGCTCATAGATCCGGCTGGCATCCTCACGCGCCAGCATTTCGGTATCGGCGGTCAGGCCAGCCGCGTTGCCGAAGTTCACGTCCAGGCCGCCGCCCGCCATCGCAACGCGCTGCTGCCCCTGAAGCTGGGCGACCTTGCGATAATGCTGGAGCGCTGCGTCGCGCGTGTTGTCCTGCTCCTGCCGCGCAGATTCCGCCGACAGCCGAGCGTTCTGATCCGCGACGCGCGCCTGATAGTTCGACTGCGCGTTCGCCTGAAGCGCGCCATAGCCCGCGCCGAGGGTGGACACGGCCGTCGCGGCGATCAGCAATGTCGTGGGCTCACACATCGCGGATCATCCAAAACTGTTGAAATGCCACGCCGCCCACCATTTGCTCCTCTGGCTCGACGGTGAAGCCCCAGGCGCGCAAGAGCCGGATCGCCTTCCCGTTAGTGCTGGACACTAGGTTCCCCGCCCACCAGCTTGAATCGACGGCACGCCGTATGAGCCCTGGCCCCCACGACCGGAGCACGCGCCCATGACGATAGACCTCGTCCGTACCTAAAAACCACACCGTCGCGCGGCGATCGATCGCGGAAATGGTGACCGATCCGAACATCGCCTCCGGCCGACCATTGACCAGCGCCGTCCAGCACCGATCGGACAGCATGAACCCCTGACGCAGAGCGTGCTTCACGCTATGGCCCATTGCCACGCACTCGATCCGGTCGATAGCGCGGATGCGGCTGGCGATCGGCCCGACATGGGTGACGCGGGCGGGAACGACCTGCACGTCACCCCCCAATGATCGGGTCCAGGTAAACGCCTAGCAGCGTGAGGGGCAGGGGGTCCGTCTGCTTCACATAAACCGATGCCTGGCCGCTCACGACGTTGGGCGCGTCCATCGTGAACTTGCCCTCCTTCAAAGTGTCGACCGCGCCCCATGGCTCATCGGCGCGCGTCTTTATCTCGAACAGTTGCAGCGGCTCCTCACCATCCTCACGCCCCGCACCGGCCAGGATGTTGCGGCTCTGGCGGACGTGCAGGACAATTTCGCCCGGCTGTTGCTTTCGCGCCGCGTTGGACCCGCCGCCGCCGTTGAACATGACCGGCATCGTTTGGATATCGACATCAAACGGAATGCCGAACGTGGCTTTGCGAACCTCTCCAGCCGAAGGCGGCAGCGTGACACAGCCGTTCTGGACGGCCAGATCCTTGACCACGAACCCATCGACCAGGCCCCAGATCGTGCGCCCCTCGAGATGATGCAGATTGCCGAACTTGTTGCGCGGCTGATCGTAATCATAGGACACGGCGCAGTCGAGAAAGCAGCAGTCAGCGATAGTGGCCCAGCGCGAAGCCGCCATGCGCTCGATGAAGGTGCGATCTACGCCGTTGATATTGCGGCGAACAACCAAATAAGTCCGATCTTCCCCATCTTCCGGTATCGAGCAACAGGATAGCACGAAGCCGTCCGTCTCGCAGAGCGTCCAGCCCCAGACCTGTTGCGCCTGCTCCCAGGTGAAAGCCAGCAGCTTGCCATCGGAGCGGACCGCCCAGATGATAGAGCGGGGCTCCTGAGCATAGCACCAGGACACGATGCGCATGCCCTCGAAGAAATGCGGCGAGAAGATCGTGACATCGTCGGATGTCAGGCCATCGACCTCGAACTTATAGTTGAGCGATCGCACGCCGCTGCCCACGGATGGCGCGTAAAACACAACAGTATCGATCACGAGCGGGTTGAGGCGCGAGGAGCCGCGGCCGATCTGTCGGCGCACGGTGGCCGGCGGGGAGGCGGTGAGATATCCATTTTCCGCGCCACTATCGATGCGGAACAGACTGTCCGAGGTGAGTGCGAGCAGGCTGGTTGTGCTGACGAGCTGATTGATCGCGTTCACCTGGCCTGCATTGGCAGCAAGAGCGATGCTGTCGTCGGCGCGCAGCGGGATAGACTGGTCGAAATTCTCGAACTCGGCCGCTGATCGACTGCCCCAAATAGCATTCGGACTGTTCCGCGATCGCCCAAACATCAGGCGCTGCTCGAAGAAAGTCACGGTCGACGGGTAGTTTCCAGCGCCCTCGAACGGGTTATAGGCCTCTGGCGGAGCGGTGCTGAGATCCGGGCCGATATTGTCATCGACAAATTCCAGATCGCTCGTGCTTCCGATATAGCCGTAGAACGAGCTGTTGTCCGCCTTGTAGACTTTGTAGCTGGCGGCGCCGGGAACGGCGCTCCACTCCACGAAATTATAATTCCGCTTCAGGCTAAGATCATTGTAGGCGGTGATTCCCGCGCCGGTCCACCGACTTTCAAAGCCATCCTTGTCTACGGAGGTGACGGCATAGCCGGCGTTCTGAGGAAAATAAGCGGCGCCACCGTTTTCACTATCGGTGTTTGGCATATGCACTTCGACCGTCACTGTTCCCGGTGGCGTGATTTTTGGGCCAAAGGCGACACTTGAGAAGGACCAGGCATCATGCGCAGTGCGGGTGAGCTTGCCGACCGGGTGGTCGATATGCGCCAGATACATCGTATCGGCCTGCTGCTCGAAATCGAGCTCCTCCAGTTCCACGCCATTATAGGGAGAGCCGGCACGGAATACACGAGATACGCCCATTATGGTATTTGCTCGTTGGGACCGAGAGGGCGCCCGCCACCGCCGGTCTGGGGCGGTGGTGGCGGCTCGACAGGATCAGGGATCACGGGGTCGACCGGATCAGGGTCAGGCGTTCCTGTGCGGATGATGCCCCCGGTGCTGCCAGCATATGCTGGCATGTCGACGGTGTTGATATCGATCCGGAAATTATCGTCATCGACGACAGCGACCACAGGGAAGAACCTGAAGTTCAACTCGTCGCCAAGCCCTCCGTAGATGCCTGACAGAAACACAACCTGACCCACCGTATAGCCATGGTGCGCGGCGGTGACCTTTGCCTGTGACTCATTCGTTATGCCGCTGATCGCCAGCTCTTCGTTGAGCACCAAGCCGCCAGCTGCGGCGACCCGCATATATCCCTGGCCGAGCTCCAGCGCGTAAGCCTGCTCGATCGAGAATTTGAACGGCACGAGGCGGACTGGCTTGGATGCGTCATAGACTTCGGCGACAAGCCGCGTGCCCGGACGTTTGGTGACGCCGCCATATTTGAGGATGACGACATTGCGGGCCTTGCGCAGGCTTTGCGCATAGGCGTCGACATCGAACCGGCCATAGAGGTCCGGGGCGATCTCGCCTTTGCTGAATGAGGGTTGCGCGAGCCTATAGTCCATCGGACATCAGCCCCATGCGCGCATACTCAACCTCACTGACATAATCGACCTGGCGGCGCGGATGGCGGTTCTCACTCTCCGCGATCGCGCGCTGCTTCGCCACCTCGGCCAGCTTGACCATGTCGCCTTTGAGGTTGCGGCTTTTCTTCAACGGCATGGCCAGCCGGGACGCAAGCTCTAGGGCGGCAGCGCGGGCAGCGAGGGTGTCAATGACGGCCGGGTCGACCACGTTGACCTGATATTCGATGATGGCGGTCGCGACGTTGGTGTAGATCGATCCCGACGCCGCGGCGAAGGGCAGGCGACCCAGCGCATCCCAGCGCGGGAACGAATATGGGCCGACCATCGGCAGGCTTTCAACCTGACGATCGACAGACGGGAGAACGCGGATTGCGTCCGCCATGTCGGTCGGGCGTGCATAGCGATAGAGCCATTCGCCTTTACGGTCGTTGATCTGGCCAGCGAGCGTGGTGCGGCGGATCGCCCAGTCCCAGTCGGTCCAGGTGAGCACCTCGGCAAGCACGCTGTCGTAGTGCATCCCGCAGTAGAAGGCGCTCGACGACTTCTCGTCGATCGAGTTGATGGGATCGGCTGCTATCTCGGATAGCGCCTCGTTGCAGATGCCGACCTGTGTTGCCATGCGCCGGGTCTATGGCCGGGGGGCGCGCGGTTGAATCGACTAGGCCGAGCGGGATAAAGCGGCGGCGACCTAAAGTCGCCGCAATGTCACCTGAGCGTTATTCGCTGCAATGGTCGAATCCGAACCCGCCGACAAAGCCTGCAACGAAATGTCGAGCGTCCCGGTGCCGGTAACAGTGATCTCCGACGAGAAGTTGACCGTCCCCGATGTTCCCGCTGCAAGGTTCGAAATGGTGGCCTTGGCTTGTGTAGCATTGGTACCGAAAACCACAGTCGATGTTCCCGCCGTCTTGGCCATGACCGACACAACATTGCCTGCAGTTCCGCCTTTGTTTGCTTCAAACGAGCCAGTGACCAAATAGTGCTCGCCTTTGTAGACCACCGGCGCGGAGACGGTTTTGATCGTCGTCAGTGTTGATGCCACCGTTACGCCGGTGGCGTTCGTTCCTTCAGCAACCCGACCGTCGATCGCGTTGGGGTTGGCTGTCAGGTTCTCCGCAGCAATCGGAGCCGGACCATTGGTGTAGAGTGCACCCGACATGAGAGCGGACGCCGCCCTCGCACGATTCGTCCCGTTCGTCAGCCGGACGCCATGAGTAGCGCGCGTCATCGTCTGCACCGCCACCATGGTATCAACACTGTTCGAAACTTCGACGCCGATGAAATCGCCCGCGACATTCCAGTCGGTCGCGGAATTGATATGGATATTCTTGCCGACCTGCGCGAGGTCACAAAAATCCAGTTTGATCGACGTGGACCCTGCCGTTGAGTGCTCAATCTTATAAAACAGATTACCTTCGATTTGCGGCTGCGGGCGCTGATAGGCGTTAACCCCGTAATCGAAGAAGTTGATATGATTGTCGATATACTGGCCACCAGGCCGTAGGCTCTCCTGCTGATCGTTGATACCGCGCCACACACCAACGAGCTTGCTGCCGCGAACTGTCGGCCCCTCGATGTCACCATTGAAGTTGATGGCGTCCTGCGCATTGGCAACATTCGCCGCGTCAATCAGCACGTCCGAGGGGATGGAGGATAGCCCCGTGGTGCTGGTATATTCAATGCCTATGGCCATGTTGCCAAACGACGCCTTGCCCGTCACCGAGGTATTGCGCCGCCCGGTAACGTCGGGGGAGAGGATACGCGCGTTATGGATGTCTTTGAGCACGATGCCCTTCGTCCAGCCATGCGATAGAATATCATGTCCGCGCACGACCGGCGATCTGATCCAACAGCGCGGAAGATGGCGGTTGTTATAGCTGTCCGAGGGGGCGTAAGTGACCGACAGGCCGACCCCGCTCTCCTGCCCGAGAGTGAACAACATCAGGCTGTCGATGCGGGTGATATGGTTATAATCGTCCTGACTGATCGACGGCCCGTTGGAGCCCGAAGGAAACACCAAAGCCGAATCACCAGCCGCGTGCCAGTCGATGTCGAGGTTGGTAAAGGGAGGCAGGCTTGAGCAATAATAGCGACCGCGAAAGATGAGCATCGCGCCTTCCGCTGCTGCGGTCTGAATGGCGATTGCCATTTTTGCAGCGTTATCGGTCGAAGTGCCTGGGGTGCCAGTAAAATCCGCCACGCAGCCGAATTGCTCGGGTGTGCGGATTGCGCCGAGACGCTTGTTGACGAGATCGTCGAATAACAGCATCTCTTCTGCGTCAGACAGCGCCCTCGCCTGCCCGCCGATACCTGCCATAAGCTTGATATCGGATGCGCGTTGTGGGGTATTCATTCGGCCCTCCATATCCAGCCTGTAGATATGGCGGGAGCACACGCCCCCGCCATATCGATCACTTCGCCTTCGCGGCTGGTGCGGTCTTGCCCTTCTCGGCATCGGCCTTCAGAGCATCCCGCTCCTTCTCGGCCGCCTCCGCCCGCTGTGTGGCATTGTCCGCGGCGGTGTCGGCCTCGGCCAGCAGCTTCTCCGCGTCCGCCTTGTAATCGGACAGCGCCTTCTCCGCCGCGTTGGCGCGATCGGTCTCGGCCTTCAGCTTGGCGTCGAAATCATCCTGCATGCCGGCAATGATGATCTTGGCCTTGTCCGCGATCTCCTGACGGATGATGGCGATCGCGTCGTCGTTCGCACCCGGCCGGGGTGCTGGCTGCTTCTTCTCCTTTTCGATCGGCCGCCCCTGATCGTCCAGCGGCTGCATCCAGCCGCCTTCGGGCGCGTCCGTGGTGAAGAGAGCGCCGGTGTCATGCCACACGCCGTCGGGCGTCTGACCACGCGTGATCGCGCGATAGGTGCGCGCCTCGCTCACAGGGCACCCGGACGGCCGGCGACGATCGCGGCAAAGACCTTGCCAGTCGTCGGGGCCGCTCCTGCTACGGTATAGTAGAGGCGGTAGTAGCGCTCGGTCGCGCCTTCCGGGATCGAGTCCGGAATACGGAACCGGTAGCCCGCCTTTAGCTCGGCCAGCAGCACGGCTTCCGACGATGCGATGGTCGTGGGCGAACCGAACGCGGGGTCATTGTCCATCTGAATCGCGCACTTGAGCGAGGTCAGATTGTTGAACTGCTCGGTCACCTGCGCCATCAGCTTGATGCCGCTGAGGCCCAGGTCACCGAACACAGCGCCCGCCCAGCCGATCGGCGTGCCATTCTCGCCGAAGTCGAGCGCGTTCGAAGGGGCGGAGGCGGTGATGGCCTGCCCTTCGCTAAGCACGCCTGCGTTATCAACCAACATGATATTTCTCCTATTCTACGCGGCTGATCAGGCGGCCAGCGGCGCCTCGGTGTTGGTGATGCCGTCCGTTACCCGGATCGGAAGCCCGCGGAACAAGGTCACTTCCTCGCCCGCAATTTCCTTGACGGTCAACTGGAGCGCGGGGTTGAGATCCTTGTTGCGCGACTGCTTATCGAGGATCTCGAACAGGGTGGCGTTCATGTACCAGCACGCACGAGCGCCCAGGAAAGCCGAGTTTTCGACCTCGTAATTATGCTTGGGCATGCGGGCGCGGTGATAGGCCGAAACCATGTGCTCCATGATATCGACCGTCATGCCGGCGGCGTTAGAGACGTCGATGTTGGCGATACGCGAGTTGGCGCGATAATCCTTGATCGCCACGCCACTGTGCAGCGTGAACTGCTCTTCTTGGACGTAGCGCACGCCGCCTTCATCGTCGGTGTCGCGCTGCTTGCCATGATCCTCGCGCTGGATGCCCATCGAGATATTCTTGGGCACGATAAGGGACGTCTGCTGTTCGCCATGGCGAATCAGCCAGATCGACGTGTTATCGGAACCGGCGCCCAGTGCGTTGATGACCTGGTTGCTGGCGTTGTTATTGCCGGTCGGCAGCGCGTTGTAATAGGACGCCATGCCGTCGAAGCCGAGCGGGTTGGTTTTCGTGTTCCCGTTGAAGAACATGAACTCGAATTCCTGGGCGATCCCTTCCAGGTGCGGACCAGCTTCCGACAGGCGCAGCGCCGCCTCGTCGTCGGCCAGATCGAGAATGTCCTGCGGCACCTGCGACAGCGAACGGCAGAACCCAGTGGTGAACTTCTGCGATCGCGTCTGGGATTTGGTCGGCTTCACATAGCCACCGACCTTCATCCATGCCGTTTCAGGCAGGCCGACGCGCACGAGGGTTTCGTGCTCGGTGCCCTTGTTGGCGGTGACGAACGCGCCATCGCGCATGATGACGTTATGCTGGTTCAACACCTCGGCGACCGTGCCGATCGTGCCATCCGGCCCCAGCTTCGTGCGGAGATCGGCCCACGTAAGGGCCTGCGACGAAAGCATTACCATATTTAATTACCCCTACGGTTGTTCGGATACATATCGGCCAGTGTGTCCACGACCTTCGCCCCGGCATCCGCGCGGACGAAATCACCATCCTCGCCGACCATCTCGCCGAGCCGCGCAAAGATGCGGATCATCTCGGGATGGTTGCCGAAGCCGGTTTCATTGAGGGCGGTCCGGAACTCGGACCCCTCGGGATGGCCCAGCGCGTCGAGCGCCTTGGCGGCGCTGCCCAGGCTGGCATCCCATTTGTTCCCGCCGATCTGCTCATCGGCCTTCGCGGCATCGAGCCACGCCTTGCGCTGCTGGTTGCCGCCGTCGATCAGCGTCTGGAGCGTCGCCTGCTGGGTCTTTTCCATCAGCGACTTGGCGGCGGGCAGGATCGCCTGCGCCTGGTCGTTGGACAGGCCCGCTTCCTTGAAGATCGGCGTCGCCTCGGCGAGGAGATCGGCGTCGATCGTTAGGCCCTCGGGCGGCGTGAGCTCGTATGCTTCAGGAATGACATGTGCGGGCGGGTCCTCCGGGGCCGCCGGATCAGGGTCGGCAGGAGGTGCCTTCCCGCCCAGCGCGGATTCGTCAGGTTCGTCCGGATCGGGATCGGGAGCCGGCGGCGTGACGGGATCGGCAGGCGGAGCCGCTGGATCAGCCGGTGGCGTCGCCGGATCAGCGGACGCAGGGGCAGGATCAGCAGCAGGCGCGGCTGGCGCAGGATCGGCCGGATGATCGGGCGCACGCATATAGCGGCCGACGCGCCGCTCCGCCGCCGTCATCGCGACGCCGCTGAGCAGGCTATTCCGGAAGTTCGTCATACCGACCAGTCGCACTCTTCTTCTCCTTCGGGGCTGGGTTCGCTTCCTCGCGCAGGACCGCGATCAGCGTCATGATGCTGTTGGGATGGCGCTGCTCGGGTGGCAGGCCGCTCTCGACGTCGCTCAGGATCGCGAACATTTGGCTGCGCCGCCCCTCTGCGAATGAGAGATCGCGACCATCAGCCCCAGTCGTTGCCTGGCTCAGAATTCCAGCCGATTGAATCGACCGCCACAAAAAGCGATGGAAGGCTGGCATCGCCATTAGGGACGCCATGTCCTCGTTCTGTTTGCTCATCCCGCACCCAGCAGCGTGTCGAGCATCGGCGCGCCGCCGACGTCGGTTTCGGAGAGCAGGCGTGCCGCGTCGGCGCCCTGCTGCATGGCGGGCATCATTTCGGCCATGCGCGCCTGGTTCTGCTGCTGCGCGCGCGACTGGCGCATCTTGCCGACTTCCTCGGCCGTGCGGATCAACTGGGCTGGTGTGCCGGCGCGATCGGCATATTCGTCGATCATCTCGTCGGTGTTGAGCTTGTCGGCCGCTTCCGGGAAAGCAGCGGCGAGGTTGCCGACGAAGGACGCGGTGCGCTCGATCTGGCCCAGGCCGACCATGCGCTGCATCTGTGTGAGGATGGAGACGAACTCGACCTTGATCTCGCTCTGGCCCTGCATCGCTTGCGGGAGCGGCGGGAGCATGTTGCCGCGCATCATGATGCCGAACACGCGATCGATGGCGACGGCGAGCTTCTCATTGTTCACGCGCTCGATCGTCGGGCCGAGCTGGGTGAGCTTTTCCTCATTACGCGCCGCGATCTCCTCGATATTGCGGGGCTGGATGCCCTGCATATTGGTGATCGCCATGAAGAGGTCGGCGTAGGAGGTGGCATCGATGCGCTGGTAGAGGCGGCCGATCTTGTTCGAGATTTGTTCTATGGCCTGCCACGGCATCTGGTACGGGACCATGACCGCATCCTTGTCGACGTCGGCGGCCGAGACGATGTTGCCGGGCTGGCCGGTGAGCTTGAGGCCGGGCTTGGTAACCTTCTCGGGCTTCACGATCCCGTCGATCGCCTCATTCTCCCGCTTGTTCTGCATTTGCAGTTCGCGGATCGAGGCCAGGCCTTCCATGGCCGGGCTGTAACCATAGATGTCCGAGCCGGTCAGATCCCAGCGCGGTGCGTAAAAGGGCTGGTCGTGATGACCAGAGACACGCAGCACGCGGTCGGCCTGATCCTTCTCGTCCCAATAGATCGACCGGTATCGATGTGAGAACGGATCGCCCGGTCGCCATTGCGCGTTCGGCTCGATCGCCTGAAAGACATCGACCAGCTGCTCATGATTCGACGTGTCGTAGGCCTGAAGCACAGAGCTGCTGACCCGATCCTTGCCGAACGACTGCACGGCCTGGCGCGCGGTCATGGGGCAGCGGCGATAGAGTGTGTCCGCAACCATCGCGTCGGACATGGATATCCAATATTCGCCGGCCGTGAGCGGGTGGCACACCATGCCGACGCTGCCATGCTCCATCATGACGCAGGCCTCGGTGCCGAACAGGCCCAGCTCGTGGTACCCGGTCTTTGCCGCGCCATAGAAGTTGGTGCGCGCGAAGAAGGCGTCCATCAGGCGATCGACCTCGGACAGCCAGAAGCGCACTTCCGGTTCGTCCAGCAGCGCGTCGTCGTAGGTGGAGAGCTTCTTCCAGGGCCGCGAGGGCGAGGACAGGCCGGACGTCATGCCATTGGCGAGCGTGCGGTAGCTGCCGATCGCATATTCGTCGTACAGCTTGGCGTTGCGGGCGCGGCGTGCCGTCTTGTTGGTGTCGCCATTGAGAAAACGCGAGCGGGCAGGCTGGCAGAAGCGCGCGATCTCCTTCCATTCCGCCTCATAGTCAGAGCGGATCGACTGCATGCCTTTGAGGCGCGTCTCGCAGTCCTGGCGGATGGAGGCCATCAGCCGAGCGTGCCGGACGTCGCGGAGGTGTTGGCGGTGCCGAGTGCGCCCGAGGGGCTGGTCATCATGCCCGCGATCGTGGCGCGGCGGCGGCGACGGGCGTCGCGATCCTTTACCGGGTCAGCGCCCTGGTCGGGCAGCTGCACAGACTGGCGTTCCGGAACGGTCGGAACGTCGGGGGTGGATGTGCAAATGGCCTGTCTCCCGCGTGATTGCGGGGGCAGGGATATGGCGCGGCGCTATTGGGTTGAATCGACGGCCAGCTTCTCGCGCGCAAGCTCTATTACATGTTCCGGCCACGGCCCATACAGACGGGAACCGCCGGGCAAATCTGGAAATTCCACGTCGGGAGGCAAAAACTGGTGCCTGAAAGTAAGATGCCGCGACAAAGTTAGCCCGTCGCACTTAATTTCAGGATCGGATACCGCGAGCCGCCAGCGCGGTCCCATTGCAGCGCATTTGAGGCACAATGCTTCAATCTTCTGCTGGATTACCTTCTCGGTGCGATTGCGAGACCGGGCAAACTGAGGCGGGTCTAGCGTGCGAAATGCGTCCCGATACTGTGTAGCTAAGGAGGTCAAAGCTAGGCGCATGCAGACATGATAGACAACTCTCACTGAAACGAAAAGGGCGGTCATCGCTGACCGCCCCTCATTATCTATGCCGTGCTGGCGTCAGGCCAGGCCGGCGCGCATCGATGCCAGCGGCGAACGCGGGTGGCCGTTGTCGATGACGAAGGGAGCCTTGGCGCTGAGCATGTCGGGCAGCAGGTTGAAGGCGAAGTCCATCGCTCGATCGACGGCGGCAACCGCACTGGACGCGAAGGACATGACGCCCAGGCAGGCGGACACGGCGAGCAGTGCGAAGATGGTGAAGAAGCGCTTCATGGGGTTCTCCTTATCCGTGGGTGAGATCGATCACGGTGGAGCTGGGCTAAAGTCTAGGGGGTGGGCGTTGAATCGACGGCAACGTGATAGCGCCCGTCCTTCCATATCCAGACCTGGCGGACATCCTCATCGATGTGCGTGACGATGCGCCGTTGCTCGGGCCGGTCCCACATCATCTGTCGTTGCGGGTCAGTAATCCCGCGCCATCTCAGAGGATCGTTCCAGAAATCCAGCCGATCGGCACCAAAGACTTCAATTGCCTCCGCCGATTTCGGGCGAGGTGCGGGAACCACCAACGCAACGGGAGGCGTCGGCACGCACATCAATCCAATTCCGTGGGCGCCTTGAATGGCTCGCCCATCACACCCCTCCGAAACTAGGGTCGATCTCGAAATACACCCCGTCGAGGCGTCGACGATACACGCGGATCAGGCGCTCCGGATGCAACACAATAAGCGCGCGATCGCCGCCCCATACCGACCACACCTCGCCTTCGCCTTCACGGGGCTGGTATCCGAACTCGGCCTGGAGGGCGCGACCGACCTTCTTGTTCATCATCAATCCAACTCCCCATAGCGATCAGCCTGCACCGCCGGCACTTCCACTTCCGGCAGCTTCACCACGCCGTTGCGCAGATACGCCGCCTTCAGCTTCCCATAGTTGCGCCGCACATAGTCATGATCGGTGTCCGGCTTCGTGATGCCGCGCAGATACATCTGAAATTCGTCATCCTCGGTCACAGGTCCAGCTCCTTATAGCGATCGACGGTGCGCACGCTGCTCAGCATCTGCTCGAACGTGGCGGCTTTCATGGTGGTGATGTTCGCCATGCAGCAGCCGTCGCCATCGTCAGGCGATCGGCCCAGCAGCTTCTTCTGTTCATCCTTGGGCTGGATGAAGATGCCGCCCGGTCGCAGTTCCCATCGATAGGAGCAAAGGTCGGCCTTCAGCAGCGGATCAGGCGGCAACGCGACCGGACCGTCCGGGCTTTCAGGGTCGAGCGCCTCACGCATCCGCCAGATCACCTCCGCGCGCAGGTTGAAGAATGAGAGATTGCCGTCGCGCGTCTTGCCGGTCGATCCTTTGGCGAAGTTGATCGGGATCGTCTGCACATCATTGGCCGTGAGGAAGTTGCAGCACGACAGGCCCCAGCCGACGACGTCCGCATGGACCGGTGCGCGATCCTTGCGGTTCATGATGATGTGTCCGGCCGCGATCGGACCGCCGCGCTCCTGCGGGATTTCATGGCCGGGGATACGGATCGGCCTATCGAACCACAGACCATGGCGGCGATAGATCGTCATATTGTCGCTACCGCCCGCCGCGACGTCGGCGCCGATGCTGTCCATCTCGCCCTTGACCTCGCGCTCCTTCCAGCGCGCCATGGCCGTCTCTACCCAGGCGGACGGAATGACCTGCCACGGATCATCCTCGACGCCCGCGTTGAAGTCGCCGCTCAGCATCTGCGAGCGCAGCGGTTCGGGCAGCGATTGCAGCGTTTCGATATAGCCCGACCGAACATAGAAATAATTGTCGGTCACCCGGCTGGGCACGAACGTCCGCGACTTGGGGGTGATGATCTTCTCCGGCCGGAAGTCGGTCGGATCGAAGTCATAGAGCGGCTCACCCTTGAACATGACGAACCGATCGGCATTGGGGCACTCGTGATCCTTGCCGTTGATCGTGCTGTAATAGCGGATCTCGCCTGGCTTGGCCGGGTTGACGTGATTCTTGTCCAGCCATGGCCCGAAATAGGCAATCACCCAGCGGCCCTCGGCGGTCGTGGGCGGGTTGAACGTCTTGAGGACCCGGCACCGCTGCTTGGGGTCGCTCGATCGTGTCCAGCCCTGCGTAAAGCGCACCTGAGACTCGCGCATCTCGGTCACTTCGTCGTAAGCCTTCAGGTCATGCGCGCGGCCCTGCCACTTTTGGTGGTCGGTCGGATTGTCCAGGCCGCCAAACTCGATAAGCCGCGCGACGTCCGACGTCGTGGTCCGCCATATCGATTTCTGGCTGCTGTAGCCGTTGGTGTTGCCCAGGATCTCGGTCATGCGCTGGACGATGCCTTCCGTCTGCGCTTTCTCGCGCCGGAAGATGCAAGTGCGCTGGTGTTCGGTCAGCGACAGGCCAGCGATCAGGTCCGATTTTCCGCCGCCAGCCGAGCCGCCATAGCCGATGATGAAGGCGAGGCTGTCCGCCGCCTCGCTCTGGCGGCCAACCTGCGCGCGCCAGATATGTTTCGCCAGATCCTGATCCAGCAACCACATTAGTTCGTCGCGCTGTTCGGGTGTCGCCGCTTCCCAGAATGCATCCCAATAGGCGGGATCAATCGGCAGCATCGTTGCCGCCCTGTGCATTGTCCTGCGACTTGTTGAACGCGGCGGCCAGCGCGGCGAGGCGCGCGGCGCGCGACACCTCGTCCAGGCCGTTGTTATCGCGCAGGCTTCCGTCGGGGTTGGTCACTTCCACCTTGTTGGTAAAGCCGCCGCCCACCTCGCGCGCCGCCTGTTCGATCAGCTTGGCTGCGAGGGGATAGTTGCCGCGGGCCTCCGCTGTGCGGGCCATGCGATCGAGCGCGCGCAGCCGCGTGGAGCGGTGCGAGATGGCAATCTCCGACATATCTTCTTTGAAACGGGCGCGGGTTTCCTCAAATATGTCGCGCCAGCGCTTGGCGAGGCGGCGGCCGGCGCGCTTGGTGGGATCATGCGCCTCAATTGCCTGAAGGCTGATGGTCAGGCCGTAATCCGTCTTGATGGACGCGGCCACGGTGGACGGCGTGTCGAAGCAGGCAAGCGCTTGGATTATGGCGACTTTCACAGGTTCGGGGATAGGCTTGCCAGCGCGGGCCATTATCTAGTCCGATCAAGCGACAAGGCGGAGACAGGTGCCACACACACCGGCGATCGACGCAGCACCGACGAGGGGCGCGCGCTGGGCGGCGTCGACCATAGCGGTGACACCGGCAGCGGCAGCGCCATAGCGCGCGACCACGCCAACGAACTCTTCGACATCATGACCACGGATGCCGAACGAGGGCGTGCCGTCGTTCTTGAACTTGGGCATGCCGAAAATATCCTCGTTCTGCGCGCAGTGGTACAGCTCGTGCTCGACCAATGCGCAGAAGGAGGCGTCATCCATCCCAGCCGCGGCTGGCGCGGAGAAGGTCAGGAGGAAATCAGGCATCCCGTCGAACCACTCCTCTATCTGCTGGCAGGCGCGGGCGCGCGCCCACTTACCCATCGCCATCGGTGGCATCAGCTCGGCCTGGCCCAGCACCACGCGCATGTTGCGTAAATTGTCGCAGTTGGTCCACAGCACGCCCAGCTGCGCGTCCATCAGGTGACGATGGTCGGGATTGAACAGTGGCGCATCGCCATAGAGGAAAGCGTTTTCGATCCACGCGTGCACCTCGGGCGCGGGGACGAAGCGGTCCGGCATGACCAGGCCGTTGAGATCGACCAAGTCAGAAGGCGGGCGCGGTCGCTGGAGGGTGGGCGTCTTAGCCACGGGCCTTCTCAACCTCCCAGCCTACGAAGACGAGGTCCGCCAGATACTCGACGGCGGGCTTACCCAGCCGCGCGGCCTCGGTGAAGATCTCGGCCGCGATATCGGGGCGGCGCGCGCGGACGGCGACCACCGATGGCGCTGGCACATTCTTGGGCCGGTTGCGCCAGTGCGGCGCGGCGTTGAGCGGCAAGGCCGACCATTTGCCGGTTTCGACCAGGCACACGCGGCGGCCGCGCTGGAACGGCTCGTTGATGATCAGGCCCATGTCAGCCAGGCGCCGGAATATCTCCGGCACCGTGCCGCCATTGGCGACGTCCAGCTTCTCGGCGATGTCATCGATCGTCGGAATCGGCAACGCCGCGTCCGTGCATTCCCGGATGATCCCCATCAGGATCACCTCGCGCTTATTGAGCGCCCGCCCTGGTATCGGCTCCCTGATCATTCCCCCGCACCCCTTCTCATCACTTTGCCCATCATGCCGGCGGCTTTTCGTGCGCGAACCGCAACTCAGCGTCCGGCCCCAGCACCGCGTGCATCGCCTGCCCGATCTCGTTGGCGAAATTGTCGCGGATGTAATTGCTGGCGAAGCCACTGACCGCGACGGCCGTGACCGTTCCGGCATCGATGTCGAGGCGCGACGGCGCGACCCATTGCCCATAAATCTGATCGCCCAGCTTGACCTTGACCAGTGCGCGGATCTTCGCCGCCGCACCGTTCTCGCGGCTGGTGTCGTGGGCCTTGACGGGTTGGACGGCACCGGTGCCGGCGGGCGCGGCGTGGTGCACGCCTGCCTTGGCGTCCCGCAGCACCCGGCCGGTGATCTCGTTGATCCGGTTGCACCAGGTCCGCGTCCAGTCGAGCTTGCGCGAGCCAGCCCGGCCCTCGGCCAGCCAGAAGTTCAGGAACGCCTCGGCCTCGGCCTCATACGCACCGGCCGGCCACTGGCGAGCCTTGGCCTTCGCAGCTGGCGGCAGCGCATCGATGACAGGCGGCGTCCAGTCCTCGGATATCCGCGACCCTCGACCAACTTTTTTCGATGAAATCCCACCGTCGCCACCCCCTTGGGGGGGATTAGAACCTTTAGGTTCTAAGGGGGTATTAGGTTCCAGTACAGGTTCCGTGTCCCGTTTTTGGGACTGTTCGGAGGAAAAACCGGTACTGTTCCGTTTTTGGGACTGTTCCGTTTTTGGTACAGTTCCAATTGTGGGACTGTTAGAAAACGGATCAGCAGCCTTGCCTGCCCCTAACCGGTACACCTTAACCTGGCCAGTCCGGCCAACACGACGACCGGTGTCGCGGATCAGATCCTTTTCTTCCAGCCGGCCGATAGCTGAGATGACCGTCTTGCGGTTAAGGTCGCTGAAATCGCACAGCCAGTCGACAGACGGATGCGCGCAATGGTTCGCGTCCGAGCAGGCAGCAAGGCCCAGAAGCACGAGCTTCTCAGATGCTGCGCCGGGCTTGGCCTTTGCCGCCCATGCCTGGGTGTCCCAACTCACGGCTCCACCCCTGTGCATCGCCGCTCGGCCGATGTTTTCAGTTTATGGCACGCGATGCAGAGCAACTGCAGATTGGAAAGATCGTCAGCCCCTCCCTTCCATAACGGCACCAAATGCTCGACGTCGAGACTAGAGCAACGATTGACACGGGTGTGCAATGTACTCCCCGGCATGGATAGGTCAGACGAATACTTGCCGCCGTCGCGCCATATGACGCTATCAGGCTCCCCGCAAACGCTGCATTGCGGCCCGTCTCGCGCGATGAGTTGGGCGAACTTCCGTTTCCGCCACTTCTGGTTTTTGCGCGCCACTAGCCGACATCCTCATAGGTCCAGCCTGCGCGGCCGGGGAAGGCGAATTGGAAGCGAAACGGGTAGGCCTCCGCCGCGACCTTCATCTTCACGCGCGCATCATCCTGGATGACGGCCTCGCCACCCTTCACATCGATCATGGTGATGATGCTGTTCGCCCCCATCACCGCATAATCGACGGTGAGGAACGTGTTATCAGCGAGGCGCAGCTTGATGCCCTCGAAGCGATACCAGAGGATATCACCCGCCAGCATGCCCGGCCGCAGGATCTCATCTTCGAAGCGCTGCTCCGTCTTGTTCTTCTCGCCTGCCTTCAGCCGGCCGAGCGCGAACAGGGCGGCCTTGCCCTTGAGCGGCGCAGGCGGGTTCACATCGCGGGGGCACAGCTTGCCTTCCGCGACCAGGCGCGCCTCCAACCGGGCGCGCGGCGTCATGCGCGACATGGGGCGCACTCGTGATGAAGGGTTGGTTCGATAGTCATGTGGCACCCGCTGATCTCAGCCTCGCCCCGGACAGATGTCCGGGGTCCGGTCAGATCAGGGAATGATGACCCAGTCGTCGGCGAGCATGTCCGTCTGGCTGGCGAGCCAACCCATCAGGATCTTGCCGTCGGCCGTCTTCATGTTGATGCATGGTAGCACCGTGGCCGATCCGCCGTTGTAGCGGGCAAACTCGCTACACGGCTTCGACCAGAAATTTTCGAAGGCGATCGTGCGGCCTTCCAGCGGCCCAGACAAAGCGACCCACATATCCTTGCCGTTCCAGCCGGCACGAGCGATGCGCATGCCAGCCTTCAGGGCTTCGAGCGCCTCGCCGAACGTCAGCTGATCGTGAACCCGATAGGATTTCTCGAACACGTCAGCGGGCGACCAACTGATGTAGCCTTCGTGGTCGGCATGGTTGGCCTTGCCGCCATCAAGATACTCAACAAGATAGCCCCCTGCATTGGGGTCTTCGTTAACGGGCATCACCCAGCCGCGATAATCATTGTATGTGCCGAGCGTCATAGGCGCGGCCTTGATCAGTTTCGTTCCGATGAACGTTTCCATGGCGACCTCCTCAGGTGACGTTGGCGCGGACAGCCGCGTCTTTGGCTTCCAGCAACTTTCGCAGCGCGACGGTGCGCTCCGGGTTGCGGGGCAGGGTTTCGACGATGTGCCGGGCGAGCTCGCAGAACGGACGAGCCGGCAGGTGTGAATAATGGAAGTAGCGCAGGATCGCGTCGGCGCCCATTTGCTCTGCCGTGAACTCGGTCGGCGGCGGATCGAAAGCAGCGTCCGTCATGATGATCTCCTCAAAATAAAGTGCGTCGGTGGTCACGATTTGCGGCAACGTACCCGCCCCCAGTCGAACCGCTTGGCCCCGCCGGGCGGCAATACCGGACCGCTCGGAGGGACATCGTGTCCTTGTTTGAACCCAGGCCGACGCGGCGTCTGGGCGAAGTCTCGAAAGGGGGTAGCTGGTGTCAGGGCGGCACGTGATCCTCGTGCGCCAGCCGCAACCGCTCGACGGCGGTCGCGAAATGCTTGGGATTATGCTCGATCCCGATGAACCGGCGACCGGCCTTCACCGCCGCGACGCCGCTCGAACCGGTTCCCATAAAGGGATCGCAAATGATCTCGCCCGCTACGTTGGTGATGATCTTGTCCATCACCGCGTCCGGCTTCACGGTCGGATGCCCCCAGAGCTTCGACGGCTGGGAAGCCGCGGTGACATGGCGGTGCATGTCGGGATGCGCGCCGACCGGGTGATGGCCCTCCTGCCAGGCGTGGATGAAGAACTCGGTGTCCGAGATATCGTCCGACGCGACGACGTAGAATTCCGTATCGGCCAGATAATGCTTGTTCCGGTGCGGCGACGGGTTCGGCTTGATCCACACATGCACGCACACGCGCCGATAATTGCCGTTCAGATAGGTGAGCAGATCGGCCAGCTGGTCGTTATGGCAGAAGATGACGACGCTCGGATGCAGCAGGGGGTTGATGATCGTGTGATCAAAGCCCTGGTCCAGCCCCTCCGCAACGATCTGGTCGCTTGCGCCGCGTGCAGCACGGAACGTGCCACCGCCCGAATTGTCGAACAGATAGGGCGGGTCCGTCACCAGCGCGACCCGGCCGAGACGATGCAGCAGCTCGTTCGCGTCGCCCAGATACAGGGTGGCGCGCTCCATCGTGACGACGGTGGGGGTGACAGTGTCGAGCATCAGCCGGCCGCCCGCTCCACGATCGGGATCACCGGTCCGCCGTTGACGCTTATCGACATCGTCGTGCCATCCTTGGCGCAAAGATCGTGAAGCTCTTTCAGTGCCTCCTGCACACCTCCACCGGGCGGGATCAGCACATCGCGCTTGCCGACATGATTGGGCGGGCCGATCACGCCGCGCTGCTCCAGCTGCTCCACCAGCCGGGATGCCTGATTATAGCCGATGCGCATCTGACGCTGGAGCCAGGAGGCGGACGCGTTCTGATGATCGACAACCAGGTTGAGCGCGGCGGTGAATCGCTCCGCGTCGTCCGC
>JAVBXL010000090.1 GCA_030824575.1 bacterium
GCCGCGATCAGGCGGCGATATTCGATGTGACGGCGTCTTCCAGGATGAAGCGGGCGGCGCGCTCCGCGATCATCATGGTTGGGGCGGATGTGTTGCCGCTGATGATGTCCGGCATGACCGAGGCGTCGACGACGCGCAGGCCCGATACGCCGCGCACGCGCAGGCGGCCGTCCACCACCGCTTGTGGGTCGCTGTCCGGTCCCATCTTGCAGGTGCCGGTCGGGTGATAGGCGGTGTTGACGATCTTGCGCAGGGCGGCGTCGATCTCCGCATCGCTTTGATGCTGGATGCCGGGTTCGATTTCCGCGCCGGTCATGGCGGCCAAAGCAGGCTGGGCGAAGATGCGGCGGCATTCGCGGAAGCCGGCGATCAAAGTCTTCATGTCATAGGGATCGGCGAAGAAATTGGGGTCGATGACCGGCTTGTCTTCCGGCCGGTTGCTGGCCAGCCGCACCGAGCCGGCGCTTTTGGGGCGCAGCAACTGGATGAGGCCCATATAGCCGTGGCGACGCGGGACGGAGCGCGCGTCGAGCTTCAGCCCGGCAAGGAAGGTGATCTGGATGTCCGGGCGGCCGGTGCCGTCGGTGCAGAGGAAGCCGCCGGCTTCCGCGACATTGGACGCCAGCATCCCTTCGCGCTTGAACAGATATTTGAACGGGCTGGCGAGGATGCGGGGCAGCACCTTGGCCGAGACGGCGTAGGATTCGGCCGACGGGTTTTCCATCGCGACATGGACGGTGGGGTGATCCTGCAAATGCTGGCCGACGCCGGGCAGGTGGTGGACGACATCGATGCCCATGTCGCGCAGATGATCCTGCGGGCCTATTCCTGAAAGCATCAGCAATTGGGGGGAGTTGGTGGCGCCTGCGCACAGGATGATCTCCCGCCTTGCGGCAATGGTGCTGCGCGCGCCGTCCTTCTCTATCTCCAGGCCGACCGCATGGCCGCGATCGAACAGGATGCGGCGGACCATCGTTTCATCAAGGACGGTAAGGTTGGCGCGCTTGAGGGCGGGGTGGAGGAAGGCGCGGGCGCTCGACAGGCGGGTGCCGCCCCGCTGGTTGAGGTCGTAGCGACCGAAACCGTCCTGCCGGTCACTTGCGAAATCGTCATTGCGGCGATGCCCGGCCTGTTCCGCCGCGTCGACGATGGCGGCGCTGACCGGGTTCCAGCTTTTGGGCTTTTGCACATCCAGTTCGCCGCCCTTGCCGTGCCAGCCTTTGTCGGGACCGGCGTAATTTTCGACCGCCTTGAAGGCGGGCAGGACGTCGTCATAGGTCCAGCCGTCATTGCCTGCATCGGCCCAGCCGTCATAATCGGCCTTCTGCCCGCGAATATAGACGCCGCCATTGATGGCGCTGCATCCGCCGAACAATTTGCCGCGCGGGAAATTGATCGTGCGGTTGTTGACCGCCGCGTTGCCGGTAAGCGCGTGTTTCCAATTATATTTTTCGTGCGGCAGCAGGAAGATATTGCCGACTGGCATGGCGGTCTTGAGGTTGACCGGCCATTTTTTGTCGGATGGTCCCGCTTCGATCAGGGCGACGCGGTTGGCGGGGTCGGCGGACAGGCGATTGGCCATCAGGCTGCCCGCCGAACCCGATCCGATCACGATATAGTCGAAGCTGTCGCTCATGATAGTGCGTCCTTGCGGCCGAGCGCGGGCACATGGCCCCGCACGGCGATGAAACCCAGGGCGTTGACGAGCATCAGGGCCGCGAGCGCGCCGAAGAAGCCGAGATTGCCCCAGTCGATGAGCAGCGCGCCCGCCACCGCGCTGACGATCGCGCCGACCCGGCCGGCAGCGCCCATCAGGCCCAGGCCACGGGCACGCAGGCCGGTGGGGAAGGCATGGGCGCCGACCGCGAACATGGCAGACTGGGCGGCGCTGGCGAACAGGCCAAGCGCGCCGAGGCAGGCGAGGACGGCGGCCTCGTTGCGGCCGCCGCTGATGGGGAGCAGGGCGAGCGTGGCGCACACGGCAGCGCCTACCACCGCCATCAGGATCAGCACCGGACGGGAGCCGAAGCGGATGATGGCCAGCGATGCGATCATCGCGCCGATCGTGCCGCCCATGTTGAAGCTGGTGAGGCCCAAGCTGGCGGTCTGTAGGCCAAAGCCCGCGCTGTTGAGCATCGTTGGCGCCCAATTGAACATGAGGTAGATCATGAACATGCCGGAAAACATCGCCACCGACAGCGCCAGCGTGTCGCGCAGCAGGGCGGTGCCGAACAGGTTGCGCATCGGTTCGTAGCGGGGGGCTTCCCCGGCGGCGAGTGGGACATGGGCGGCGGAGGCAGGGTCGGGATGGCCGATGCGGCGCAATATGCGGTCGAGTTCGGCGGCGCGATCAGGCCGTTCGGCAAGGTATCGGGGCGATTCCGGCAGGACGAACCAGAGCCAGGTGACGAAGATCATCGTCACCACGCCGCCGATGTAGAATAGCCAGCGCCAGCCAAGGCCGGGCAGGATGAGCGCGGCGGCGACCCCGCCCAATATGCCTCCGATCGAGACGCACACGACGCCGAAGGTGACGGCGACGCTGCGCCAGCGGACCGGGGTGAACTCCGCGATCATGGCGCTGGCGGTGCCGGGGACGCCGCCCAGGCCGACGCCCGCCAGCGTCTTCAGGGCGGCGACCTGCCATAGGGCGGTGGAAAAGCCGGTGAGCAAAGTTGCGACGCCGAAAATGGCGACGCCGATGATCAGCGCGCCACGGCGGCCGAAGCGATCGCCGACCCAGCCCGACGTCAGCGTGCCGATGGCCATGCCGACGAAGCCGAGCGCGAAGACGGAGCCGAGCGCCGTGCGGTCGATGCCCCATTCCTTGAGCAGGGACGGCGCGGCGAGGCCGAGCATCTGGTTGTCGAGGCCGTCGAGAATGACGGTCGCGGCGATCATCAGCACCGACCAGATCTGATAGGACGACATGGGTATGTCGTCCAACATTCCTCTGGTGCTGCTGCCTTCTATCGTGGCGACCGCCAAGACCTTCTCCTTACACTTGGGCCGTTTGCGGCCGCTTCATTCATTTGCCGGCGTGAAATAGGAAAACCGGAATATCGCTTTTACAGGTCCAGCACGAGGTTGGCGCTTTTCGATCCCGAACAGCAGACCATGATCGATCTGTTCGCAGCCTTGTCGTCATCGGACAGGAAATGGTCGCGATGGTCGGGGATGCCGTCCAGCACCTTGACCTCGCAGGTGCCGCAAATCCCTTCGGAGCAGGCGAAGCCGACATTGATCCCGGCGCTCAGCAGCGCGTCGAGCATCGTCTCGCCTTCCTCGACCGCGATGGTCTTGCCGCTCTTGGCCAGTTCCAACGTATAGCCGCCCTCGGTCGCCATTTCGGTTTCGGCGGAGAAATATTCGATATGGGCGTGGCCCTTGGGCCGGTCGGCGTTGATCGCAACAAAGGCATCGAGCATCCCGCCCGGACCGCAGCAATAGAGATGCGCGTCGGCAGGCGCGGCGGCGCAGATGGCTTTCAGGTCAAGGCGGCGGCCGCCGGGGATGCCGTCATAGGCGATTTCCACCCGGTCATAATCGGACAGGCGATCGACATAGGCGGCGCGCTCAGGCGAGGCGGCGACATAGTGAAGTTCCCAGCTTTTGCCGAGCTTTTCGAGGCGCGCGATCATCGGCAGCATCGGCGTGATGCCGATCCCGCCGCCGATCATGACGGTGTGGCTGGCATCTTCCACCATCGGGAAATTATTCTTGGGGTCAGAGATGTCGAGGATCTGGCCGACCTGCCATTTTTCATGGATGTGGCGAGACCCGCCCCGGCCATCGATCGCGTGATGGACGGCGATTTCATAATAGCCGCGGATCGCGGGATCATTGACCAGCGAATAGCTGCGCGCCAGGCCGGGCGACAACTGCACATCGACATGCGCGCCCGGATCGAAGGCTGGCATCAGGCCGCCACCGACGGGTTCGAGGATGTAGCTGTTGATGCCTTCGGCTTCCCAGCGGATATTCTTCAATCGTGCGCGCATCACCCTCTCCGTCCGGTGCGATGCGTCTCTTGGCAGGGCCGGGGCGCCATGGATCGGCGAACCGGACAAACCGCAATGCGTTTCGTCACCTCTATCATCCTCGTCTGAGGCACCGGGGCATGGATCGCCCCGGCCCTTGCTTGTGTCTCACTCAGCCGCTTCGACCTTGTCGGGCCAGCGGACCGCCTTGGCCAGCGCCGATTCATAGGCATTGGCGAGGGTGTCGCTGGGGTCGTGCAGGAACGACCCGGCGCGCGCGCGGTAGAAGATGCTGGGGTCTTCGATCCCCGGCGGCAACGTGCCCTTGTTGGCGAGCGCACGGGCGGCCAGCAACACGCGGCGGCGGACGCGGGCGATCATCTGGTCGGTGGGGGCCAGATTTTCAAAGCTATGGTCGGTGATCGGCCCCATGCTTTCGGTGACGGCCTGATCCTGCATCGTGATGTTGGGGATGCCGGTGAACTGGGTGCCGTTGCGTTGGGAATCGCGGTCGATCGCCCAATCATTCGCCTGGCTGTCGGGTGAGCGCCAGCGGCCATACCAGTCGGTAGTGGTCGGCGCATATTCCAGCGGCGCGAACAAGGGCGTGCCGTCCTTGAGCGTCGAGGTATAGGCCGGGTTGCCGGCATCGACGCCGCAGGTGATGTCGAACAGCATCGAATGTTCGTCATCCATCGGCACCCAGGCGCGGGCAATGGCGCGGGTGGCGAACCGGTTGTTGGGCGTCTGCGTCCAGAAGGGGAACATATAGTGGGCGACGCGCCAGCTCATCTGGCCATCGTCGTTCGGGCGATAGCCGCCATACATGACGCCCCAGTCGGCCTGCGCGACTTCATAGTCGGGCGCGCGGTTGAGGACGGTCGGGCGCATCGGATGATCCTCATCCAGATCGTCCGCCTCGATCGATCCGACATGCAGGAAGCCGACATGGCTGGTGTCGATGTCGCCTTCCAGCGCCTGGAGCCAGTTGCAGTCGCGTTGCAGGCACCAGATTTCCGCGTCCGGGTGCATCGTCGCTTCGATCTCAGGGATCGGCGGCGGGCTGGCCTGGTTTTCGCCCATGTAAACCCAGATCAGGCCATTGGCCTCATAGGTCTTATAGGCCTTGGCATGGACCTTTTCCTTGAAGTCCATGCGGGCGGGGACGGAGGGCATGTCGACGCACTTGCCGTCCACGTCGAATTTCCAGCCGTGATAGACGCAGCGTATGCCGTTTTCCTCATTGCGGCCGATGAACAGCGATGCGCAGCGGTGGGGACAGCGATGGTCCATGATGCCAACCCGCCCGGAGCTGTCGCGGAAGGCGATCAGCTTTTCGCACAGGATCATCAGGCGGACCGGATCGCCATCGGCCTTCACTTCGGACGACAGGACGGCGGGCATCCAATATTGGCGCATCATCGTGCCCATGACCGTGCCCGGCCCTACCCTGGTCATGTCGGCGCTATCCGTGGACTGCATGAGTTTTTCAGCCTCTTCCTTGCTTGTCGTTATCGGCGCGGCTTGAATCGAAGCCAGCGCCATTCCCTGACCTTCTGCTAGAGCCTGTCCGGGCCATGCCCCAATCGGAATGTGGTCGGACCATTCAATAATCGGGACGATACTATTGCGCCCATTTCCTTTTTGCTGCTTCACGCTCCCCAGGCGGCATCAAGCCGTGTCGTTAAGGGAGAGTCCGGGCAATGCCTTTCAGTTTTAAAACATCCTCAGCACTCAGCGTGATCGCCGCGATGATCGTGGCCGCGCCGGCCTTTGCGCAGGCCGATCAGGCGGCACCGCAGGCCGCGCCGCAAGAGGCGCCACTATTCCCCGAAGACATCGTCGTCACCGCCGAACGGCGCGAATCGACCGTGCGCGAAGTGCCTTTCTCGATCGCGGCCTTCGGTGGCGAGCTGCTGCGTGAGGCGCAGGTCTATAGCCCCGCCGCGCTGACGCAGCAGATGCCCGGCATCACCGTCAACACCGCCGACAAGTCGCTGTCGATCGTCGCGATCCGTGGCAATGTGTCGACCTTTCGCACCGCCACGCTGGACACGCCGGTCGCCTATTTCATGGACGACGTCTATTATGTGTTCAACAACGACCTGAACGCCAACTTCTACGACACCAATCGCGTCGAAGTGCTGCGCGGGCCGCAGGGCACGCTGTTCGGGCGCAACGTGGTGGGCGGCGCGATCGCCGTCATTACCAACAATCCCGACTTCAAGGATGATTATTACGCGCAGATCACCGGCGGCAATGGCGGCTATGTGCGTACCGAGGGCATGGTCAACGGCACGCTGGTCGATGACAAGATCGCCGGGCGCTTCGCCTTCAGCACCGAACATAATGACGGCCTGATCGACACGCCCAACCAGTCGGGCAGCTATGGCAAGTCGGACAGCTATTCCGCGCGCGGCAAATTGCTGTTCCAGCCGACCGACACGCTCAAGATCGTCCTGTCGGGCGATTACAGCTATACCAAGGGCAATGGCGGCGCGATCCAGCTGGGCATCGGCGGCAATCAGGTGATCCCCGCGACCTTCGGCGATTATGACGACGACAAATGGACCAATAACGACTTTGTGGCCTCGCCCTATCGCCAGCGTCTGCGCGGCGGCTATCTGCGCGGCGACCTGGACCTGTTTGGCGGCACGCTGACGTCGATCACCGGCTATCGCATGAATGACAGCCGCGCGATCAACGACGACGTGCCGGTCGCGACGCCGGTGCCGGTGTTCGACCGCCGCCAGGTGGTGAAGAACCGCAGCTTCACGCAGGAAGTCCGCTACGCCTCCGCGCCCGGCCGCTTCTCCTATGTGGTTGGCGCCTATTTCCTGTCGGCCGACGTTTCGACCACCAACATCTTCTTCTACAGCCCGCTGCCAGGGTCTGCCGTCAACGCCAGCGTGCGCCGCAACCCGGACGTCACCAACATCACCCGCGTTCAGGAAGGCAATGTCCGCAGCCTGGCCGTGTTCGGCGAAGCGACGTTCGAGATCACCGACAAGCTGGCCGTGGTGGCCGGCGGTCGTTACACGTCGGACCGCAAGAAGATCGACTATCACGCCTTCTCGACCACGGACGCGGGCGCCATCCCCGGCTTCGGCTTCCCCGGCGAAGTCTTCGCGTCGGGCGGCAAGACCTGGAACGCCTTCACCCCGCGCTTCACCGTCAAGTTCGAGCCGATGGACAAGGTCAACATGTATGCGACCTATGCCAAGGGTTTCAAGTCGGGCGGTTTCGTCGACAATGCCTATCGCAACCCCACCATCCCGCTGGAGCCGGAAAAGGCGGAAAATTACGAAATCGGCGCCAAGTCGCGCCTGTTCGACAACAAGCTGGACCTGAACGTCGCGCTGTTCCGGCAGACGACCAAGAACCTCCAGAATTTCTCCGGCGCGGGCGGCATTGCGCATACCTATAATGGTACGCTCAAGATGAAGGGGCTGGAGGTCGAATCCGTCGTTCGTCCGGTCGAGGATCTGCGCCTGACCGCCAATTACACGCATCTGGTAGGCAAATATACCGACCTGCGCGATCCGCTGGTGAACCTGGATTATTCGGGCAATCCGGCCAAGTTCGCGCCACGCGACAGCTTCACCGTGGGCGCGGCCTATACCGGCCGTCTGGCCAATGGCGCGACGCTGACGCCGCAGGCGGACTTCAACTTCTCGACCCGTATTTCGACGGACGACGCCAACACGCTGCGCCTGTACGACAATCTGCACGAGGATACCCGCGGGCGGACGCTCAACGCGCGGCTGAACTATGAAACCGCCGATGGCCGTTTCCAGGTTGGCCTGTGGGGCAAGAACCTTACCAACAACTACCAGATCGTGAATGCGGACGACATCACCGCCTTCCTGGCGGTGCCCGGCAACGGCACCACCTATTGGAAGATCTTCACCAACACGCCGCGGACTTACGGCCTGACGCTGTCGTTCCGCCACTAATGCCCAGGGGCGGGGAGGGCGATGCCTTCCCCGCCTTTTCTTTTGCCAGTTTCAGGACGGACATATGACCGAACAATTCACCCTTCCCGCCAATGGCAGTTTTTCCTTTGCAGGGCGTACCGCGCTGGTGACGGGCGGCGGGCGCGGCGTGGGGGAAGCGGTGGCGCGCGAAATCCATGCCGGTGGCGGGCGCGTGGCGGTGAGCGACGTCGATATCGGTGTCGCGCAGGCGGTGGCGGCGTCGCTTGATCCGTCGGGCGAGACTGCGATCGCGCTGGTGCTGGACGTGCGGGAAAAGGATCATTTCCTGGCCGCGCGGGACCAGATTGCGGGCCTGTGGGGCAAGGTCGACATCGTGGTGAACAATGCGGGCTTCGCCAAGCGCACGCCGACGCAGGATATTTCACCCGAAGAATTTGACGCGATCGTCCAGATCAACATGCGCAGCGTATTCCTGAGCTGCCAGATATTTTCCGAACATATGCGCGAGAATGGCTATGGCCGGATCGTCAACATCACCTCGCTCGCCGGGCAGAATGGCGGGACGGTCGCCTCCCCCCATTATGCCGCGTCGAAGGCCGGGGCGATCATGCTGACCAAATATTTCGCGCGCTATCTGGCCGGGACCGGCGTGACCGTGAACGCCATTGCCCCCGGCCCGATCGACACCGCCAAGGCGCGGCTGTCGGCCGAACAGATTGCGCGGGTCGAAGGCGAAGTGCCGGTCGGCCGCTTCATGGCCGTGGGCGAGATCGCGGCGGCGACGGCGCTGCTGGCGTCGGACCGGGGCGGGTTCTTTGTGGGGGCGACGCTGGACATGAATGGGGGGCTGTATTTGCGGTGATTTAAAGGACGGGTTGCGACCATTTTCGGACATCCAACATCCGTTCGGGCTGAGCCTGTCGAAGCCCTATTCTTTTTTCAAATTCCTGAATTTTATAGAAGAGATGCCCTTCGACAGGCTCAGGGCGAACGGATGTTTGGGATTGGGGAACGGCAAGAAACTACCCATCTCTGCCACCCCCTCAATCCCGCTTCCCCGCATCCATTTCCCGCTTTTCTTATGGCTTTATTGGATTGCGATTGGCGGTTCTGTGCGGGGCATCCATAATCAGTCCCAACAATAGGGTAGCGCCGGAGCAGTGAACCGCCCGGCCGGACAATGGAGAGCAGCATGTTCATTTACAACGCATGGTATGTGGCCGCCTTCGCCGCCGATATCGAACCGGGCAAGACGCTGGGGCGCAAATATCTGAACAAGGCGGTCGTGCTGTTCCGTACCGAAGGCGGCGAGATCGCCGCGCTGGAGGACCGGTGCAGCCATCGCGCCATGCCGCTGTCCGCCGGCCATGTCGATGGCGATGTCCTGCGCTGCTGCTATCATGGCGTCGAGTTCAACGGGAAGGGCGCCTGCACCCGCATTCCAAACCAGGCGCGCATTCCCGCATCCGCCAATGTCCGCCATTATCCCGTGGTTGAGAAGGATCATCTGATCTGGATCTGGATGGGCGAACCGGCGCTGGCCGACCCGTCGATCATTGTCGACAGCCCGGAACATAATGATCCGGCCTGGACCTGGCGTCCCTATAATTTCCCGGTGAAGGCCAACTGGCAGCTCATCATCGACAATATCATGGACCTGACCCATGTGCCCTATATCCATGCGCGCACGATCGGCGGGAACCCGGAACAGCATTATAACGCCGACACCAAGGTCGAATTTGACGGCCGCAAGGTGACGCTGCTGCGCAAGATGCCCAATTCGGTGCCGCCCAAATCCTATGTCGACGCGGGCGGGTTCAAGGGCCGGGTCGATCGCTGGCAGGAAGTACGGTTCGAGCCGAGCATCGGCATGACCTGCCGCGTCAATGCCGGCGGGTGCGAGGTCGGCACGGGCGCCTATGAGGGCAAGCGCGACAATGGCTTCATGCTGGCCAACAATCATTTCATCACGCCGGAAACGGCGACGACCAGCCATTATTTGTGGACCATCTGCACCACCGCGCCCAAGGAAAGCGGCGTGCCCGATGTTTTGTTCGACCAGTTTTTCGACACCATCACGGAAGACGAAGTCACGTTGCAGGCGCAGCAGGCGCGGATCGACGACGAGCCGGAGCGGGCCTTTGTCGGCATAGCCAGCGACGGCGCGGTCAATCAGGCGCGCCGCCTGCTCAGCACGATGCAGGAAGCCGAGGAGGGCGCGAAGGTCGCCGCCTGACGCTTTTGCCGACCGCCGTTCGGCCTGAACGGCGGTCGACTATCGGGCGTAGGCCGCGCACTTAGCGGCTTGCTCCGGTCGATCCGCCATGCTGTAGCGTCGTCATGAAGATGCGCGAACTGGAGGAGCGGACCGGAGTCCATCGCGAAACAATCCGCGTCTATCTGCGCGAGGGATTGATCCCGGAGCCGGCGCGCCCGCGCAAGACCGTCGCCGATTATGGCGAGGAGCATGTGCAGGCGATCCTGGCCGTGCGGCGGCTCCAGCGCGAAAACCGGCTGACGCTGGCGCAGATCAAGGCGATCATCGGCGGCGAGGGGACCGAAGGGCGGGTCGAGGCCAGCGCCTTCGACCAGTTGGAGCAGCTGGTCGCGCATCGTGTCGGGGTGGACGGCCCGCCGGTGACGGTCGCGTCGCTGCTGGAACGCTATCCCCATGCCGCGCAGGATGCGCAAACATTGGCGAAGATCGGCATCCTCGACATTATCGCAACGGAGCAGGGCGAGGCGTTGAGCATCACCGGTGCGCAACTGGTGCGCATCTGGGGCGACATGCGCAAGGCCGGGTTCGACCAGCGGCTGGACTACACGCCGGAGATATTGGGATTTTACACCGAGGCGGCGGATTTCGTCGGGCGGTGGGAAGCTGTCACCTTCATGGAGCGGGTCGAGGGGCATATCGATGTCGATGAAGCCGCGACCATGGTGGAACATGCGCTGCCGCTGATGCTCGATTTCTTCGGCCTGATGCGCCAGCGCGCCTTCTTCCGCTATGTCGACGCGATCCGGGCCGGCCGGGAAACGGATCATCCGGAAGATATCGTCAAGCCGTCCTCCGCGCATTCCTGAGGCCGAACGGGACGCGCGCGTTTGTGTCGAACGCCCCATAGGGCAGGCGACGGCGCGGCTGCCAATGACCGCGCTATCTGGCAAAGCAGCCTTATTCAATCTTTGTGCGATCATTCAGTTTTTGGGACGGAATCGCGGCATTTGCGTCGCTCATTGTCCGCAAACCGTCGCTTTCCATCATTGATGCGCCAGATGGTCCGAACGATTTTTTGCAATTGACGACTCTCCATCTCCATAGTTACGTAATAAGCATACGCAATACGCAAGATCCGTAGGACGGCGTAGCAGGAGAGGATAGTTTCATGGCGACTTCGCTGGATTCCGACGTGCGTCCGATCATTCCCGACGACATAGCCCGGATCGTCATTGCGCCCAAAAGCTATACCGACGACGCCACCATCTATGGCGCCTTCCAATGGCTGCGGGCGCATATGCCGCTGGGGATCGCGCAGGTGCCGGGTTACGATCCTGTCTGGATCGTCACCAAACATGCCGACATCAAGGAAGTGGAACGCAACGGCAAGCTGTTCCACAATGCCGATCACAACCCGATCCTGGTCGATCAGGCGTCCGATGCCTTCACGCGGGAGATTAACGGCGGGTCGATCCGTATCCTGTCATCGCTGACCTATATGGACCCGCCCGAACATGCGTCCTACCGCACGCTGACGTCCAACTGGTTCCTGCCGGGCAAGATCAGCAAGCTGGAGGAGCAGATCCGCGTGCTGGCGCGCCAGTCGGTCGACAATCTGCTCAGTTTCGACGGGGAATGCGATTTCGTTCGCGATTTCGCGCTGCATTATCCTCTGCGCGTCATCATGACCCTGTTTGGCGTGCCACCCGAAGACGAACCGCGGATGCTCAAGCTGACGCAGGAGTTTTTCGGCGTCCATGATCCCGAAGAGCAGCGCCCCGAAATGGCGGCGGACCCGGTGGTCGCGGCAAAGCAATGGGCGGCCTCGATCGAGGATTTCTATACCTATTTCGACAAGTTGAGCGCGCAGCGGCGCGATCAGCCAACCGACGACCTGCTCTCGCTGATCGCCAATTCGCGGATCAACGGCGCGCCGATCCCGCGCGACGAGGCGAACGGCTATTATGTCGCGATCGCGACGGCTGGGCATGACACGACATCGTCGTCCACCGCTGGCGGGCTGCACGGCATGATGGTCTATCCCGAAAACTGGGCGAAGGTGAAGGCGGACCCGTCCCTGATCCCCGGCTTGGTGGACGAAGCGATCCGTTGGACCAGCCCGGTCAAACATTTCATGCGCAACGCCACCGCCGACACGCAGGTCCGGGGCATGGACATCCGCGCGATGGAACGGCTGATGATTTGTTACCCGTCGGGCAATCGCGATGAGGACGTTTTCGCGGATGCCGATCGCTTCGACGTCACCCGGTCGCCCAATCCGCACATCGCCTTCGGCTTTGGCCCGCACATGTGCCTGGGCCAGCATCTGGCGAAGCTGGAGATGCGCATCCTGTTCGAGGAACTGCTGCCGCACTTGGCGTCGGTGGAGATGGCGGGCGACCCGCGGCTGGTCGAGACGAACTTCGTCGGCGGATACAAGGCGCTGCCGATCCGCTTCAAGAAAGCCTGAATTGTGAAGACCGGGACACCGCACAAGCGGGTCCGGCACATATGCCCAAGGATGAAATGTCCGGGCGATAATGGGAGGAGTCGGAAATGCATAAGAACATGATCTTGCTGGTCGCCAGCGTATCGGCGGTGGCGATACAGTCGCCCGCCTTTGCACAGACGGAGGCCCCGCCGCAGGCCCAGCAGCCCGCCGGGCTGGGCGACATCATCGTCAC
The DNA here is from genome assembly GCA_030824575.1 of bacterium. GTDB lineage: Bacteria > Pseudomonadota > Alphaproteobacteria > Sphingomonadales > Sphingomonadaceae > Sphingobium. The sequence continues at coordinate 12,821 of JAVBXL010000090.1, forward strand.
CGCGCAGAAGCGGGAGCAGGCGATCAACGACGTGCCGCTGTCGATCACCGCCGCTTCGGGCGAAAAACTGGCCAACCAGGGGATCACCAATGTCGCCGATCTGGTGAAGATCGTGCCGGGGTTCAACTATACCGAAAGCGCCTTTGCGACGCCGGTCTATACGCTGCGCGGCATCGGTTTCTACGATACCAGCCTGGCGGCGAAGCCCACGGTCAGCATCTACCAGGACCAGGTGCCAATTCCTTTTTCGATCATGACGCGCGGCGCGACGCTCGACCTGGAACGGGTCGAGGTGCTCAAGGGGCCGCAGGGTACGCTGTTCGGGTCGAACGCGACCGGCGGCGCGATCAACTATATCGCGGCCAAGCCGACATCGACCTTCAAGGCCGGGATCGACGCGGGGCTGGACAGTTTCGGGCAGGTTTCGGGCGGCGGCTTCATCAGCGGGCCGATCAGCGATACGCTTTCGGCGCGGGTCGCGGTGCGAACCGAGCAGGGCGGGGCGTGGCAGCGCAGCTATACCCGCGACGAGAAATTGGGCGACCGTAATTTCACGACGGGACGCATCCTGATCGATTTCGAACCGTCGGACGGCGCACGGTTTTCGCTCAACCTCAACGGCTTCATCGACAAAAGCGACGGGCAGGCGGCGCAACTGATCGGCGTGGTGCCGCTGGGCAATCCGGCACGGCTGGGGCCGCTCGCCACTTACCCGATCGCGCCGCGCAACAATCGCGACGCCGACTGGATGCCGGAACAGAAGCCCCAGCGCGACGACTGGTTCTATCAGGCGGCATTCCGCGGCGACATCGACCTGACCGACGACATTACGCTGACGTCGATCAGCAGCTATTCGCAATATCATAATGACCAGGATATCGATCCGGACGGCGTGGCGCTGCGCGACTATTTCTACAACACCACCGGCAAGATCACGGCGCTGTCGCAGGAATTGCGCTTGCAGGGGCGGACCGGCGGCCTGACCTATATCCTCGGCGCCAATTATGCGCGGGAGAAGACCTATCAGCAGGATGACGCCGGTCCCTATGACCAGTCGACGTCTGCCTATAATTTCGTCGATGCAGGGCTGGGCATCCCCTTCTTCGTCTACAGCCAATATGCGCGGCAGAAATTCGTGAACAAGGCGGTGTTCGCCAATCTGGATTATGACATAGGCGACAGCATCACCCTGCATGGCGGGGTGCGCTATACCAAGACCAATATCGATTTCGCGGGTTGCACCGCCGACCGCGGCAATGCGCTGGGCCTGGGCATCGAAAATCTGGTGAACTTCATCCGGGGCAGCGTGGGCCTGCCGTCGATCGACATTCCGACCGATGGCTGCGTTACGATCGACGGCACCACCCTGACCGTGGGCGAAGTGCGCAAGTCGCTGGACGAGGATAATGTCTCCTGGCGTGCGGGCGTGGATTATAAGCCCAGCAAAGACGTGCTGCTCTACGCCTCGGTCAGCAAGGGCTATAAGTCGGGCAGTTTCCCGCTGCTGTCAGCGAGCGACGCCAATCAGTTCAACCCGGTAACGCAGGAATCGGTGACGGCCTATGAACTGGGTGCCAAATTGACGCTGTTGGAAAACACCGCCCAGATCAACGGCGCGCTGTTCTATTACGACTATAGCGACAAGCAGCTTAAGGGGCGCGTCATCGCCAATCCCGACGTGTTCGGGCCGCTCGAAGCCTTGGTCAATGTGCCCAAGTCCAGCGTGCAGGGCGGCGAAATCCAACTCGACCTCGCCCCCACGGACGGCCTGCGCGTCAGCATCGGCGCGACCTATCTGAAGACGAAGATCAAGTGCAGCTTCGTCAACTATGACAGTTACGGCAGCCAGCTCGATTTCGGCGGGTCGGCTTTCCCCTACACGCCCAAATTCCAGATCGTGACCGACGCGCAATATGACTGGGCGCTCGGTGACGATGTGGGGGCGTTTGTCGGAGCGAACCTGAATTTCCAGAGCGATACGAAGGCGGTGCTGGGCGATGCCCGCGCCACGCCCTCTGCCGCGCTCTCGGCGCAGGGTGGCCTGACGATCGAGGATTATACGCTGATCGATCTACGTGCGGGCCTGTCCTTCGCCGACAAACGGTACAAGATCAGCGCCTTCGTACGGAATCTGGGCAACACCTATTACTGGTCCAACGCGACGCGCATCACCGATACGACGGTGCGCTTTGCCGGCCGGCCACGCACGTTCGGCGCGACCCTGTCGGCGCGCTTCTAAAACAGCTCCCCCTGGGCCGCGCTCTGAAAGGCGGGCGCGGCCTTTTTTTATTCGATGACGACAATTATCTACGACGATGCCCTGCGAGCGTTCCTCGCAAACGCCGCCTGTGTCGCGATCAGGTGAGCAGCACATAAGGCACCCCGATTTCGGCGCAGGCGTCCAGCACCGGCAGCATCCCCATCTTGAACCGGCGCAGCGCGATCATCGCGCCGGCCCGCATTCCGGTCAACCCGGTTTCCAGCGGCTTCCGGACAGTCAGATTTTGCAAACAAATTGGTGATCCAACGGACACCCAGTAGTCATGTCAAGGTATTGATTTAAAATCGGTTTTCACTTTCGACCCACAATTAATACCATCACAAGTGCAACTGTCCAATGGCATTGCGTGGGCTTGAACGGCATTCTTGGAATTCGCTTCATCATTGGATGTGCCGGAATACCTGATTGTTGGTCATCGCACTAGCAGATGGCTTAGATGAGTGGATTGGGGACTGTCGAGACTAGGGGAGTCGCGGGCCAACAGCGCCCGTATGTCCCTTGCTCTTCATGTCCTGATAGAGCATTTACATCTATGCGATATCCAATGCGTTGTGGACATGCTTCTATGCAAAATCCTCTTTAGTTTGGTCGCCATCGAATTTCGCACGGACCTGCTTGCGGACATCAGGCACTACGTTCTGTGCCTCATTCTTCCAGGCTGCGGGCGTATGCACGCACCTGGGAAACGGCTGGCGCAACAGAGTTTTTTCTAGAATTGCGCTGATAAGCTATCTGCCGCTGTCCTCATCCTCAATGCATGCATTTGTGAAGGTACTGCGCTCATATCGCTCTTGCTCATTGGCATCGGCACGGTGGGATACGACATATACGGATGCATGACAGCGAAGAGATAATGCAGATCGACACTCAAATTCTCACTGCGTTAATCGGGACATTGAGCGGCCCTGGCGGCACATGGCTAGGCGCATACCGCCCGCAAGACTTGACCCTGACGATGGACCGCCATACATAATGAAACGAAACCAAATCGTAGCGATATTGTGGCGTCAAATCGTGGTCGGGTTAACCCGAAATCAGTCGCGCGTGATAGGGGATGGAGCAGGATATGGTAAATTTCGCGGACGGCTTCGAACTCGCCAGCGAGCTTCCCGCGATAGGTGACATTCCGCTCGCGGTCGCTGCGCCTTCACTTGCTAGCTCTACTGGTCTGGGAAGAATGTACGCACTGTCAACTAGCGAGATTGGAAATACTTGGAGTTTATAAAAATCGGATTCGCTAAGCAAGTTCAATCGAAGCCTGCAGATACCTATAATAAAACTTGGCTTATGCAAAATTTAGAAAGCCGGTTGGCATAACTAAGACGCATACCGCAAGGAGATTGGCGAGTTGCTTTCCACCGGGAACTTGAATTGGCCTTGGTCATTCGCGTAGCAATGCTTGGAGAACGTCATAAATTTGCCGCGCAGGCCTTGATTTAGGAGAAGATCGATTGAAAATTGAAGATACAACGGTCGTTGTGGTAGGTGGCGCCAGCGGACTAGGTGAGGGCACTGTGCGAAGCCTCGCTTCTAAGGGTGCCCAAGTCGCAATATTGGATCTGGATGCTGTAAAAGGTGAAGTCGTGGCCGATGAAACCGGCGCTTCATTTTTTGCGGCCGATATCGTCAGCGTGGATAGTGTGTCCGACGCGTTTGACAAGATATCTGCCAAGTACGGAACGCCTCGTGTGCTTGTTAACTGCGCTGGGATCGGGCCGGCGGAAAAGGCTGTGGGCGATAATCTGGAGCCAAACCGACTTGATAGCTTCCGCCGAACAATAGATTTGAATCTCGTCGGTACGTTCAACACCTGCTGCCAGTTCGCATCACGCTTGGCCGCCGGCAAAATGAACGGCGAGGAGCGGGGGGTGATCATCAATACTGCGAGCGTCGCAGCTTATGACGGGCAGATCGGGCATTGCGGTTATGCCTCGTCAAAAGCGGCCGTTATCGGCCTCACATTGCCGCTGGCGCGTGAACTTGCAGCGCATGCTATCCGGGTCGCTACAATCGCGCCTGGTAACTTCCTGACGCCTATGTTCGAACAGAATCTGACTCCTGAACAGATCGCGGCTATTGGCGCGATGACCACGTTTCCCAAACGGCTGGGACGTCCAGAAGAATTCGCGATGATGGTCGAATCTATAATACTCAATCCCATGATCAATGGCGAAACGATCCGGATCGATGGTTGCCTGTCGCTTGCTGGAATGCAACTGGGTGACGCACTCGTGCGTCAGAACTGACTTTCGGCAATGCGCAGGACACGGCTAGTGGCTGGTCGCTTTTTGCAGGAGATAGGCGTAGAACATCCGGACGCGTTCCCGCAGTTCTTCGTCGGACGGGCCTGGAAAGTCGCCCTCCAAGATATTGCGCAAAGCCGACATCCCCACGACGGTGTCGTAGAATCGAATGGCGAGCACGTCGAGTTGCGCATCGGAAAACGGGGCATCGCCTCGAGATTTCAGCAATTTAAGCATCGTGGCGCAAGTGTTGTACAATTGCCGGGAACCCTCCCGGGAATTGCGCGCGATCAATTCGGGGAAGGTCTTTGCCTCCCCGCTCATCACCTGAAGCAACGACGTCGTCAGTGGATCCAGTACGACCTCGCGAATGCGTTTGGCAGTATGCACCATGAGTTCTTCGGGATCGCGCGGAAATTGATCTGGCGCAATATCCAGCGGTTCCGTGCGCAGTGCATCAAGCCGGATAATCTCGTCAAATATGCCGCTCTTATCGCCGAACAGATTGTACAGGGTCCGTTTGGCGACCCCCGCAGTAGTCGCGATGTCGTTGAGCGAGGTGTTCGCATATCCGCGCTCCAGAAAAAGGCGGGTTGCGACTTCGACTATCTTCTTGTCACGCAGCAACGCCTGTTCCTGCGTCGGCCTGCCCCCCGTGCCTTTCGGCTTGGAATCAGCCCCGCCGTTTTTTTCCGGGCTACCCCTGCGCTTGGCATCGACCGTTTTTCGCAATTCTGTAATCCCAAGTTTCATTGCCAATCCAGAGCGGAATCACTGCTGATCGTCAAGGTTGAAGGCAAGCGCGAACGTCAGACAGCCGATAATGGAAATTCAAACTAACTATCTCAACCACTTGGAGGGATCGAATCTGTGAATATAACCACCACCATATCAATGGTCGAAGCGGCTTATCAAGGACGGTTCGGCGCCGATGACGACACTATATTTGCGAAAATTCTGCACGATGACATCGTGATGGAGCAACCAAAGTCGCTTCGGTTCTCGCTTCCGACCGACGATTAATACCATCACAAGTGCCATCTGTCCATTAGGATCGCATGAACTCGTATGGCATTGTTGGAGATAGCGCTTCATCGGCAGATGTGCCGGAAACACCTGATTTTCGGCAAAGACGGAAGCGCAGCTTTACCAATTAAAAAGCGTTTTGGTGATTATGGGTTTGCTGCTGGCTTGAGGTTGAGCATGGGAACCGTATTTACGATAGCGCGCCGTTTTTTGGGCTTAGTGCTCGCCTTCATCTCGCTGTTATGCCTGTCATTATCTGCATTCAGCATTGCAAATTTTCGCGGAGACGCAACAGCATCGCCCTCAGCACGCATCGTGGTGATCATCGCCCTTGTAATATTTTCGTCGTTATTAGTTTTTGCTTCTTGGAGGCTATTCAAAAGTCGCACCAGCGTTGCAGAAATTCCATCGTATGAGAATGAGCAATGGCAGTCAGCTGAAGGACAGGTTTTTCACCGGTCATGGAAATCAGCAATACCTTTGATCCTAATATCACCTTTAATTTCCGGAATTTGGCTAGCGACACTAATCGGTCTTGTCGCCATAATCACATCTATAGGTGAAAGATCAATTTTTTATTCTATAAAAATTATCATTCCGGTCGTAATTTTCTTCGTTATCGTATCGATGCCTATGTACGTCCTGTGGAAATTATTTCGATTGAAGGGCGCTCCTTTAGCTGTCGTTGGAAGGGATGGTATTACTCTCCCTCGCTCAAAACCTGGCTATGTCTCATGGGATAATGTCACGGATATAGTGCCAGTTCGGGTCGGAAAGGGGGTATTCCTAGAGATAAGATTGGCAGACCCATCAAGGATTTTCGCCAAGCCACGCCGCTGGTGGCACGGGCCTTGGCGCAATAACGTGATGGTTGGTATTGGAAACATGAGACATCCACTTGTAGCAACGGCAAGGCAGGCAAAAGAAGATGCTCATGTTCGACTTGGGCGTGGCATCAATCACGCGGGAACTGCGTGATAGCGCGTAGCCAGACAGGCTGAATTTGTTGATAGCCTTCGCCAATTGTCCCGTCTGCCGGAATCACATGGAGTGCGGTACGGCGGCTATCGCCTGTTTGTTGGTAAGCGACTGAACAAAATGCTAATCTACCGCGTGCCGGTATATCGCAGGTAAAGCATCGCTTGGACGCCTATCGATCACGGTGTTCGTCCAAATCATCGGAAACGCGCCTAAACGCAGTGTATTGCCTTCGACCCAAGCAGAATCGAAAATAGTAGTTCCTCTCACCGGGAATGCAAAAGGATTGCATCGCCGCCCTAACAGCCCGCTGCCGAAGTCGATTTTTCGGGACGGCGCTCAGCCCGGCCCCGCAGACATGATGATAAGCAGGACACCGGTTTCGGCTGCGACTTGGCCGACGAGGGCGAAGATCA
>JAVBXL010000087.1 GCA_030824575.1 bacterium
CATCCGGCCAAAAGCTGGTCGAGAAGCGCATTGGGAATAACGGGTTCTTTGCGTCGAGACATGGTGGGACTCCTTGTTACCCATTATGCCCGCCCACACACGGAAATCCTGACAGTCCCGCGGTCGATCCGCTCGACGATCCCGATCCGCCGCCACATGCCCCGATCAGCGCCGCGCCGCTCGCCGAAAACAGCAGCCGCAAGGTGCGCCGCCGCCCGATGCTCTCCCGCGCCAGCGTGCGCATCTGTTCCAGGTCGTGCATCAACCCATGGTCGTGCGCGTCATCATGTCCGGCCATCTACCCTGTCCCTCTTGTCTTGTTGCTCAAAGACCCTCGGGATCGTCCCTAATCGCGGCATGTCTCCGGCCGATTGCCCAATGTAGCGGCTTTGTAGCCGTCAAACGCTCTGGCCTCCCCGCGACATGGCCCATATAGTCGCAGGGTTTGTCCTTCCCACGCGAAAGCGCTTCATGCATCTTCTCATCGGCCTTGCCGGCATTCTCCTGATCCTCGCCATCGCTTTCGCTCTTTCGTCGGATCGTCGCGCCATCAAGCCGCGGGTGGTGGGCGCGGCCTTCCTGTTGCAGGCGGGGATCGCCCTGCTGGTGCTTTATGTGCCCGCGGGGCGCGGCATCATCGCTGGCATGTCGCGCGGGGTCGCCAACCTGCTCGGCTATGCCCAGGCGGGGACCGACTTCATCTTCGGCCCGCTGGCTAGGCCCGACATCGGCGGGGCCAGCTTCGCCATCGCGGCGCTGCCGGTCATCATCTTCTTCGCCAGCCTGGTGTCGATCCTCTATTATCTGGGGATCATGCAGTTCATCGTCCGCTGGGTCGGTGGCGCGATCGAATGGGTGACGGGCGTGTCGAAGGTGGAAAGCCTGTGCGCCGCCGCCAACATCTTCGTGGGGCAGAGCGAAAGCCCGCTCGTCATCCGCCCCTATCTAGCCGGCCTCACCCCGCCGCAATTGTTCGCGGTGATGACCAGCGGCATGGCGGGCGTAGCGGGCACGATCCTGGCCGCCTATGCCTCGATGGGGATCAAGATCGACTATCTGCTCGCGGCCAGCTTCATGGCGGCCCCCGGTGGGCTGTTGATGGCCAAGATCATGATGCCCGATCCGCGCGTGCCGGTGCAGGGCGAATTGCCGCTGGGCGACCATCCCGATTTGCTCCTGCCCGAAACGCGGATCAGTGGCGCAGGTCCGGCCGCGCTGCTGCCCGAAGGGACGCCGGGCGAACCCATGCCGCAGGCCAGCCATGACGAGGAAAAGCCCGCCAACCTGATCATGGCCGCGGCGCAGGGTGCGCAGACAGGGGTCAAACTCGCCGTCGCAGTCGGTGCCATGGTGCTGGCCTTCGTCGCGCTGGTGGCGCTCGCCAACGGCATATTGGGCGGCATCGGGGCGTGGTTCGGTTATCCGACGCTCAGTTTCCAGATGCTGCTTGGCTATGTGTTCCAGCCGGTCATGTATCTGCTCAACATCCCCTGGGCCGAAGCGCAGGTGGCGGGCGGCCTGTTCGGGACGAAGGTCGTGCTCAACGAATTCGTCGCCTATATCAATCTGGGCCAGGTGCAGGGCGCGCTGTCGCCCGCGACCATCGCCATCATCACTTTTGCCCTATGCGGCTTCGCTAATTTCAGTTCGATCGCGATCCAGATGGCGGTGACTGGTAACCTTGCCCCCAACCAGCGGCCGATGATCGCGAAGCTGGGGCTGAAGGCGCTGGTCGCCGGCAGCCTCGCCAATCTGATGAGCGCGGCGCTGGCAGGACTGATGCTCAGCCTGTGATGTCGATCAAGTCGGCATCGTAACGGAAACGCTACCGCTGCCGATGCAAATCGGTTATGGTTAACCCATGGGGGCAAAACATTATTTCATGGTCGCTCTGGCGGCTCTGGGCTGGTCGGGGATAGGGGCTGCGCAAGCGCCCAAGCCTGGCGCATTGGAAACCTATAAGGACTGGACCATCGGCTGCGACAATCGCAACCGCTGTGAAACCGTGTCGCTGCTGCCCGAAGGCGGCGAGTGGCCGGACAGTCCGGTGATGGTGGGGGTCGTGCGCGAAGCCGGACCCGACGCCGCCGCCGAAGTCTGGGTCAGCCGTGACGCAAAGGGCGGCGGCGAAATCAGCGTCCATGTCGATGGTCGCCGCATCGCCAGCGCCATGAGCCGCGACGGCGACGCCACCATCAGGGGGCCGCAGGCGGCCGCGCTCGCCATCGCCATGGCGCGGGGCAGCGTGCTGGAATTGCGCCTGGGTAATCGCTCGCTGGGCAAGCCGTCGCTGGCCGGGTCCGGCGCGGCCTTACGCTATATGGATGCGCGGCAGGGGCGGGCTGGGACCAGCACCGCATTGGTCGCCACCGGCCCCCTCGGTCCGATCGCCGTGCGCGCTGCGCCGTCCGCGCCGGTCATCAAACGTGCGCCCCTGCCGGCTGCTACCGCTCCTGCGGCCTTGTGGCGGGAGGAACTGACCGCGCTCGGCAAATTCACCCGTTGCACCGAAGAGATGAAGGGCGCGGAGCCGCCTCAGCTTTACCGGCTGTCGCGCACCGAAACGCTGATCCTGGTCCCCTGCGGCAGCGGCGCCTATAATTTCACGTCGGTCCCGGTAATCGCGACCGGAGAAGCTGGCCGCCGCGCCTTCCGCCTCGCCAGCTTCGACCTGAAGCCCGGCTGGAGCGAGGAGGAGGCCCGGCCGATGCTGGTCAATGTCGGCTGGACCGCCGACAAGTTGCGGCTCGACAGTTTCGCCAAGGGGCGCGGGCTGGGCGATTGCGGCGGCAGCGAAGCCTATGTCTGGGACGGCACCCGCTTCCGCCTGACCGAAGCGACCAGCATGGGCGAATGTCGCGGCGCGTGGCACTGGATCAGGACATGGTCGGCGCAGGTGGCGGAATAAACCTATCATCGGCAGGATAATATATCGCGCAACCGCCGCGCCGCGCTTTGCAATGGAATTGGAACAGGACGCGGCCATATTGGCCCGATGACCCAGCCGTTACGCCAATCCACCGCCAAGACTTCAGCATCCAGCCTGCCGAACCCGGTCCGCGCCGTCATCTTCGACATGGACGGCACGCTGCTCGATACCGAGGCGGCGCATCGCCGCGCCTTTGCGCAAACGGGCGAAGCGATCGGCTGGCCGATGGCGGACGATCTGCTGCTATCGATGGTCGGCATCCACCGCGACGAAAATGAGCGGATGTTGGCCGCGCATCTGGGACCGGACTTTCCGCTCGCCCGCTTCTACGCCGACAGCGACGCGCTGTTCGAGGCCGCGGTGGACGCCGGCATCCCCCTGCGCCCCGGTGCGCGGCTGATCCTCGATCATCTGGCGCAGGCGGGCATCCCCATGGCGCTCGCCACCTCCACCGCCGCGCCCTATGCGCAGCAACGGCTGGAGAAGAGCGGCCTGCTCCATTATTTCGACGTGGTGGTGACGCGCACCGATGTCGACCGGCCCAAGCCGCACGCCGAGCCCTATCTGCTGGCGGCGCGCCTGCTGGGCGTCGATCCGGCGCATTGCGTCGCGGTGGAGGACAGCCATGTCGGCGTTCGCTCCGCTACGGCAGCGGGCATCGCGACGGTGATGGTCCCCGACCTGTTGCCGCCAACCGAAGAACTGACGCTGGCCTGCGCGCAGATATTGCCCAGCCTCACCGACCTGCGCGACTTGTTGCTGGCAACCGCCTAACCCGCCTCCGCCAGCACCAGCGCGAATAGCCCGTCATCGTCGGTCCATTCCGCGGCCGGCTCCCACCCGCCCGCGCGCAGCAGCAGGCGCCCGTCGCGCGCGCCATATTTGTGGCTGCTTTCTGTATGGATCGTCTCACCCGCGTCCATGTGGAAAGATCGACCCGCGACATGAAAATGGAGCGCCCGCTGCGCCTCCAGATGCATTTCGATCCGCGCCTTTTCATCGTTCCAGATTGCGCGATGGGCAAAGCCGTCGATCGGCAAGTCGCCCTCCAGCTCGCGGTTGACCCGCTCGATGAGGTTCATGTTGAAGGCCGCAGTCACCCCCTGCGCATCGTCATAGGCCGCGATCAGCCGATCGCGATCCTTGATCCGGTCCATCCCGATCAGCAGCTTGGCCCCATCACCCAGCAGTCGGCGCATCGCGCGCAACAGGTCGACGGCGGCGTCCGGCTCCATATTGCCGATCGTCGATCCGGGGAAGAAGCCCAATCGCGGCATACCCCCGATCGCGGTTGGCAAGGCCAGCGGCCGGTTGAAATCGCCCACGACCGGCAGCACCGGCAGGCCGGGAAAGGCCTCCGCCAGCGCCGCGCTGCTCGCGTGCAGGAAGTCGCCGCTGATATCGATCGGCACATAGGCTGCGGGCGCGATCGCGCGCAGCAGGTGCGGCGTCTTGCGCGAACTGCCCGCGCCAAACTCCACCACCGCGCGCCCTTCGCCCACCGCTGCGGCAAAATCCGCGCCATGGCGTGCCAGCAGCGCGGTCTCTGTGCGGGTGGGATAATATTCGGGCAGGTCAGTGATCGCCTCGAACAGCTCCGAGCCGCGCCGGTCATAGAACCATATCGGCGGTGTCGCCTTGGGACTGCGCGAAAGTCCGGTGACGATATCATGGCGGAAGGCCGGATCGATCGAACCAGCGATGTTGGCGGCGTCTTGGGTCAGCAGCATGGCGGTCAGAGATCCTTGGCCAGCCGCAGTCCGGTGAACTGCCAGCGTTGGTGGGGGTAGAAGAAATTGCGGTAGCTGCCGCGCGCATGGCCGCGCGGGGTGGCGCAACTGCCGCCCTTCAGCACGAACTGACCGGACATGAACTTGCCATTATATTCGCCGACCGCGCCCGGCGCGGCGCGAAAGCCGGGATGGGGGCGATAGGCGCTGCCGGTCCATTCCCATACGTCGCCGAACATCTGCGTCAGCGCGGACCCGTCCTCTGCTGGCTTTGGCCGGGGGCAGGCGGGGCCGTCCAACTGATTGCCGCTGACCGCCGCGACATTCTGGGCCGTGCTTTCCCATTCGGCCTCGGTGGGCAATCGCGCCTCGGCCCAGCTGGCATAGGCGTCGGCTTCATACAGGCTGATATGGGTGACCGGCGCGGCCGGGTTCACCGGCTGGCGCCCGTCCAGGCCGAAGCGGGTCCAGCCCTGCTCGCTCTGCTTCCAGTATAGCGGCGCATCGATGCCTTCGCCCTGCACCCATGCCCAACCATCCGACAGCCAGTGCGCCGCCGTGCGATAGCCGCCATCCTCGATGAAGGCGATCCATTCGCCATTGCTGACCGGCCGGTGCGCCAGTGCGTGCGGGCGCAACACCGCCTTGTGTCGCGGCCCCTCGCAATCGAACGCGAAGCTACCCCGCCCATCCTCGCCGATTTCGACCAGCCCTTCGCGCCCCTCGATCCAGTGGAGCGGGCCGGGCAGATCGACCGGCGCCGCGCTCGGCGCGCCAAACAGCGCCGGTTCCAGCGGATTGAGCGAAAACAGATGCAGCAGGTCGGTCAGCAGCAATTCCTGATGCTGCTGCTCATGCTGCAACCCCAGCGTCACCAGCGCCCGCGCAGGTTGCGGCAGCATCCCCAGTGCGCCAGTCAGCGCCGCATCGACATGGGCGCGATAGGCGCGGATTTCGGTCAGCGATGGGCGGGTGAGCATGCCGCGCATCTGGCGGGCGTGGCGCACGCCCTCCGCCTCATAATAGCTGTTAAACAAAAAGGCGTAGCGCGGATCGAACGGCCGATATCCCGCCACATGGTCGCGCAGCACGAAAGTTTCCAGGAACCAGGTCACATGCGCCAGATGCCATTTGGCGGGCGATGCGTCGGGCATCGACTGGACCGTCGCGTCGGCGTCCGACAGTGGCGCAGTCAGAGCCTCGGTAAGGACGCGGACGGCGCGATAGCGCTCTTCAAGGTCGTCCTGATGCGCGTCCGTCCAGCTTTTCGCCATGCCTGCCCTTTCCGATACGGTTGCGCCGCTCTCTTCCAGGGACAAGCGCATAAGCCCGCATGCGGTTCCGGACAGTGATCTTTAGGGCAGGATCACAGTTCCTGCAGGATCGGCGCGGCGCGGCAGACGCGGTCGCGGCCCGACTGCTTGGCTTCATAGAGCGCATCGTCGGCGCGGCGTAGCGCTATGTCCAGGTCGCCGCCGGTCCAGCGGCATACGCCGGCGGAAAAGCTGATCGGCCGGTCCTGCACGCGGCCGATCGGCTCGCTGCGCATCCGGCTGGCGATACGCGCCAGCGACCAACTCGCCTCATCCTCGATACAATCCTGAAAGAAGATGGCGAATTCCTCGCCGCCCCAGCGTGCGACCATATCGACGCGGCGGATCAGCGCAGACAGGCGGGTGGCGAAGCTGGCCAGCACGCGATCGCCCTCCTCATGGCCCAGCAGGTCGTTGACCCGCTTGAAATAATCGATGTCGATGATGGCGATACACCCCCGGCGACGATCGTCCGGCAGCGCGTCGATATGGGCCAGGAAGCCGCGCCGGTTGGCGATGCCGGTCAACGGGTCTTCGTGCGCGGCCTGATGCAGGTCGTCCATCCGCTCGCGCGTCACGCTGGCAGCGCGCTGCACCCCGGCATAGAGGGTGTGGATGACGTCGCCGACTTCTGGCAGGGCGGGCGCCTCGCCATCGCGGTGCAGCGTTTGCGCCAGCGCGTGAATGGGATTGAGCAGCGCGCCGATGCCCAGTAGGGCGATACCGGTGCCGACCACCGTGGCCAATGTCAGCAGGACGAATTCGGCGAGCGCGATCCGGCCGCTGGCGAAACCCCAGCCCAGATAGGCCAGCAGGGGCAGATGGGTGGCGATGAAGCAGAGGGTGAAGAGGCGCAGGCGCAGCGAGCGCGGAAAGATGAACGATGTGGCGAGGTAGAAATGCATGGCGATCCCCGAATGGCGCGATTGGCCCGCACCGTCGGAAGCGCGTCTAAATGCCGCCTGAAGAAACAGGGTTAAGCCGATATTACCGGCTGGCCCGTGCAGGGGGCGAGTCGAGTGGAGTCAGCGCGACGCGCCCGGCACCCATTTGACGTCGGCCGCGCCATTGTCGTTCACCCGGCGCGCCAGCACGAACAGCAGGTCCGACAACCGGTTGAGATAGGCCAGCGCCTGGGCATTGAGCGCCACCTCCACGGCCGCAGCGGTCGCGCTGCGTTCGGCCCGGCGCGTGATCGCGCGGGCGAGGTGGACGGCGGCGGCGGCGGGCGAACCGCCCGGCAGGATAAAACTGTCGAGCGGGGTCAGATCGGCGTTCATCATATCGATCTGCTGCTCCAGCCGGGTCACCTGACTGGCGATGATGCGCAGCGCCCAGGGTTCGTCGGTGCCGTCGGGAATGGGCGTCGCAAGGTCAGCGCCCAGGTCGAACAGGTCATTCTGGATGACGGTCAGCCAGGCGGCTTCGGGCCGGTCGCCCATCGCGACGATGGCCAGCCCGATCGCGCTGTTCGCTTCGTCGACGTCGCCCACCGCCTGCATCCGCGGCGCATATTTGGGCAGGCGCGATCCATCGACCAAGCCCGTCGTCCCGTCGTCCCCGGTGCGGGTATAGATTTTGTTCAGCTTGACCATCGGGTCTTGTCACTCCACGGCGCGACATATGTTGGACGAGATACCTCTAGAACCCCGTTCGCCCTGAGCCTGTCGAAGGGCTATTCTCGTTCAACAAAGGCGGGTTGCTCAAGAAAGGCTGGGGCTTCGACAGGCTCAGCCCGAACGGTTCTATTGTGCTGTGGCAGTCTTGATGCCTCAGCCGTGCCCCTTGGCCATCAGCAGGATCGCCACGATGATGATCGCCGCGGCCTGGAACAGGATGCGGTTCATCATCATCTTATTCTGTTTCAGACTGGACGGCCGCACCACGCCTTCAGGCAGGTTCAGCTCTTCCTTCGTGGTCTGGAGAAAGGCGACGATGCCCCGGATCAGCGCGTACAGGGTCGCGGCCATGGCGAGGATCAGGGCGATAACGAGGATGGTGTTCATGGGCGGATGCTAGGCCTTTGCGAGACTGATGCCAATGGGAAAGCGTCCTGTCCGAAGGTGTAGCGCCAGCACGTCCGCCGCCATCCCCTGCGCGCGCAGGTCGGCGATCGCGATCGACCCGTCGCGCTTGGCCAGCCGCCGGCCGTCCGGCCCGACCAGCAGCGGATGATGGACATAGGCGGGGCTGGGCAGGTCGAGCAACGCCTGGAGCAGTCGGTGGATGTCGGTCGCGCCGCGCAGGTCGTCGCCGCGCAGCACATGGGTCACGCCCATCGCCGCATCATCCAGCGTGCAGGACAGATGATAGCTGGCCGGCGCATCCTTGCGCGCCAGCACGACGTCGCCATGGGCGAGGGGATGGGCCGCTGCTTCGCGGTGGATATCCAGGTCGGGCGGGAAGGGGAGGTCTGTCCAAGTCAACGCTCCGACCCGCGCCACCGCCTCGCCCATGTCGATCCGCCAGGCATGGGCCTCCCCCGCGGCGATCCGCCGCGCACGGTCCGCTTCGCTCAGTTTCCGGCACGTCCCTGGATAGACCGGCCCCTCCGGTCCGTGCGGCGCGGTCAGGCTGGCCTGTATGTCGGCGCGCGTGCAGAAACAGGGATAGAGCAGCCCTTGCGCGCGCAACTTTTCCAGCGCTGCCTCATAAGCGTCCAGCCGCTGCGATTGGAAGACGATATCGCCGTCCCATGCTACGCCCAGCCAGGTCAGGTCGGCTATGATGCCCGCGATATGATCGGGCCGACTCCGGGTGCCGTCTATATCCTCGATCCGCAGGCGAAAGGCGCCACCGGCCGCGCGGGCCATGTCATGTCCCATCAATGCCGACCAGCCATGGCCGACATGCAGCAACCCAGTGGGGCTGGGGGCGAAGCGGGTCACCATATGCGGTAGTGCGGCGGATAGAGTCATACAGGCTCTTGACGAGCGATATTCGTTAATGCTGTCATGCTCATGTCACGTTGTTGGTGGATCAGCGGCGTCGGCAAGGGGGTAGAAGCGTTTCTATGTACCATCCCGACCTTATACGGCATCCGGAAAACTGCCCGGCGCTTGTTCTCAATGCAGATTACACGCCGCTCAGCTATTATCCCCTGAGCCTCTGGCCCTGGCAGACCGCGATCAAGGCGGTGTTTCTGGACCGGGTGGACATCATCGCCAGCTATGAACGGCAGGTCCACAGCCCCAGCCTGGATATGAAGATCCCGTCGGTGATCGCGCTCAAACAATATGTGCGCCCGTCCGAACATCCCGCCTTCACCCGGTTCAACCTGTTCCTGCGCGACAAATTCTCCTGCCAATATTGCGGGACGACGAACGACCTGACTTTCGACCATGTCGTCCCGCGCCGCGCGGGCGGGCGCACCACCTGGGAAAATGTCGCCACCGCCTGTTCGCCCTGCAACCTCAAAAAGGGCGGGCGCACGCCCAAGCAGGCGGGCATGCGCCTGCATGTCGAACCGATCCGCCCGACAAGCTGGCATTTGCAGGAACATGGTCGTGCCTTCCCGCCGGGCTATCTCCACGAAAGCTGGCATGACTGGCTCTATTGGGATGTCGAGTTGATGGCGTGAGGGCGCGCGCGGCGCTGGCGGCGCTCCTGCTCCTGCTGCCGGGCGCGGCCTTCGCGCAGGAGGATCATTCGGCGCTCACCCGCGCCAAATATGTCCGTAACTGCCTGATGTGCCATAATCGCGCTGCGCCCGAAGGCGTATCGCCCGCGATCCTGGCCGGCCTGTATCCCGAACGCGACCTGCTCCCGGCGATCGCGATGCCCGGCGTTACCTGCTGGCGTCGCTGCGATCGCTGTTTCGCACCCGATCGCAGGGCCAGCAAATAGCTTAGCTGACCGGCAACCAGTCCAGATCCATGTCCTTCATGCGGTTGGTATAATGGCCGATCTCCTCCAGCCGCGCCATGTCGTTCAGGATGATGCGCCCGTTGGAACGGCTGATCAGGCCTTCCTGCTCCATCTGCCGGATCATCCGGTTCACATGGACCGACGTCAGCCCGATGGAATCGCCAATCTCTTCCTGCGTCAGCTTCAGGTCGAAACTGTCGACAATGCTGTCGTCGGTGACACGCAACCGGTCGAACATGTCGAGCAGGAAAGCGGCGACGCGCGCCTTGGCCGACGTGCGGCCCAGCGCGGCCAGCCGGTCGGTCATCGCCACCCGCTCGGCGTTGGACAATAGGAACAGCAGCGCTGCAACCCGCGGCGATTCCTCCAGCAGCCGGCGTAACGCCTGTTTGTCGAACGGGCATACGATCACGTCGGACAGCGCGACCAGCGATTCTGGCGCCTTGCTGTAGATGGTGCTGGCCGATCCGATGAAATCGCCGGGGAAATAGACGCGCAGGATCTGACGACTGCCGTCGGGCAGGATGACGAAGCTCATCACCCGGCCTTCGCGTAGCACGAACAATTCCGTCACCGTGTCATTGACCCGCTGGATCATTCCGCCGCGCTTTACCTTGCGCGGATTTTCCTCAAGCCGGATCAATGCCTTCTTTTCCGCGTCGGACAGGGGCACTTGTTTTGCCAGCCTTTCCGCGAAACAGCTCGTAGCCACCCAATACACCTTTTTCCAATTGTCGTTACGATGGCAGAACGCCCCATGCGCCTTTTGGCTGCATTTTCAGGATGCGCACTAAACTCGATCAAGCCTGCCGCCCGCTTTGCAATTATGTTGCGAATGTTTTCCGTCCGGCCGGATTAACCATGACGAATGGCGGTCAGCCGCCTTGCACGGCGCGCTGGAGGCGCTATGAACCCTGTCCAATGGACCGTATTCACATCCGCGGCGGCAATATGCTCAACGGCCGCCTCCCCATCTCCGGCGCAAAGAACGCCGCCCTGACGCTGCTGCCCTGCGCGCTGCTGACCGACGAGCCGGTGACGCTGCGCAATCTGCCGCGGCTGGCCGACGTCGACAGTTTCGGCCATCTGCTGAACCAGTTGGGCGTGTCGACCATGATCGAAGGCGCCCGGCCGGAGGATTTCGGCCGCGTCCTGACGATGCGCGCGGGCCGCGTCACCTCGACCGAAGCGCCTTATGACATCGTGCGCAAGATGCGTGCGTCGATCCTGGTGCTCGGCCCGCTGCTCGCTCGCGCCGGTGAAGCCCGCGTGTCGCTGCCCGGCGGCTGCGCCATCGGCAACCGCCCGATCGACCTGCATCTCAAAGCGCTCGAAGCCTTTGGCGCGACGCTCGAAACGACGGCTGGTTATGTGCGCGCCAGCGTGCCGGACGGCGGCCTGCCCGGCGGCATATACACCTTCCCGGTCGTGTCGGTCGGCGCCACTGAAAATGCGGTGATGGCGGCCTCGCTCGCCAACGGCACCTGCATCCTGGAAAACGCCGCGCGCGAGCCGGAGATCGTCGATCTCTGCAATCTGCTGGTCGCCATGGGCGCGGATATTGAGGGCATCGGCACCGACAAGCTGATCATCCACGGTCGCGAACGGCTGCACGGCGCAACCTACAGCGTCATGCCCGACCGGATCGAGGCGGGCAGCTATGCCTGCGCCGCCGCCATCACCGGCGGTTCGGTCGACCTGATTGGCGCCAATGCCGACGACATGCATGCCATCCTGGCCGCGCTGCGCGACGCGGGCGTTCAGGTCGATCCGCATAAGGACGGCATCCGCATATCCTCGGATGGCAAACTCAAGCCCCTGACCCTGTCGACCGCGCCCTTCCCGGCCTTCCCGACGGACATGCAGGCGCAGTTCATGGCGATGCTGACCAAGGCGGACGGCGCGTCGGTCCTGACCGAAACCATTTTCGAAAATCGCTATATGCACGTCCCCGAACTGGCGCGCATGGGGGCGGACATCGCCGTTAACGGCCGTACTGCCGTCGTCCGGGGCGTCGATAAGCTGGTCGGCGCGCCGGTGATGGCGACCGACCTGCGCGCCTCGATGAGCCTCATCCTCGCTGGCTTAGCCGCCGAAGGGGAAACCCAGGTGCAGCGCGTCTATCATCTCGATCGCGGCTATGAGCGGCTGGAGGAAAAGCTGTCGGCCGTCGGCGCCGATATCGAGCGGGTCAGCGATGGCTGAGGCGCACGGACTGGCGACGGATCGAGCGGCTTTGCTGTCGCTCTACGATCTGGACGCCGGCGGCTTTCGTAATTTGGACGAAATCACCAGCTTCGCCGCGCAACTATGTGGCGCGCCGATTGCGCTGGTCAGCATCGTCGAAGATGTGCGGCAATTCTTCCTGTCCCGCGTCGGCATCGATGCGGAGGAAACGCCGCGCGACGTCTCCTTCTGCGCATTGGCGATGTTGGGCGGGGAGATCTTCCTCGTCCCCGACGCTACCTGCGATCCCCGCTTTGCCGACAATGGGCTGGTCACCGGCCCGCCGCATATCCGCTTCTACGCCGGCGCACCCCTGGTGGGGGCGAATGGCGAACCCCTGGGCGCGCTCTGCGTGATCGACACCGTCCCGCGCGCCGACGTGACACCGTTGCAGCGGCAGGGGCTGACCCTGCTCGCCCGACAGGTCATGGTAGAGCTGGAAGGGCGGCGCCGCGACCGCGACATGATCCTGCGGCAAAGGATGGATGCCGCCGCCATCGCTGAAAGCGACCGCATGTTTCGGACCCTGTCGGATGCGATGCCGCAGATGGTCTGGTCGACGCTGCCCGACGGCTATCATGATTATTATAACGCCCGCTGGTATGACTATACCGGCGTACCGGCCGGATCGACCGATGGTGAAGGCTGGAACGGCATGTTTCATCCCGATGACCAGGACCGTGCCCGGTCGCGCTGGCGCCACAGCCTGGCGACGGGCGAACCTTATGAGATCGAATATCGGCTGCGGCATCATAGCGGCGACTATCGCTGGACGCTGGGCCGGGCGCTGCCGATCCGCGATGGTGCAGGCACGATCATACGCTGGATCGGCACCTGTACCGAAATCCACGAACAGAAGCTGATGATGGAAGAGCGCGAGATGATCGCGCATGAACTGTCGCACCGCATCAAGAATATATTTTCGGTGATTGCGGGCCTGATCGGCCTGTCGGCGCGGCAGCATCCTGAAATTGCCGACGTGGCCGATGACTTGCGGGACCGCATATTGGCGCTGGGCCGCGCCCATGACTTCGTGCGGCCGCACAGCGCCGAATCTGCGCCGCAGGCGGGCGGAGGGCAGGGCAGCCTGTGGGGCATACTCGACCAGATTTTCGCGCCCTATCGCGGTGCGGCGGGGTCACGCATTGCGCTGTCGGGCGACGATCCGGCGATCGACGATCGCTCGGCGACGCCGCTGGCGCTGTTGTTCCACGAGTTGGCGACCAACACGGCCAAATATGGCGCGTTGTCGGTTGCCGACGGCATGGTGCATCTGCATGTGTCGGTTGAAGGGGGCGACGTGCGCATCGACTGGCGGGAAGAAGGCGGTCCGCCGGTCGCGCCTGGCCGCGTCGATGGTTTCGGCAGCCGATTGATGACGCTCAGCGTCGAACGGCAGCTGGGTGGGCGGATCGAGCGGGACTGGCGGCCGGACGGCCTGCGTCTCAGCCTCTGGATTCCATCCCGTTCCATGAGCCGGGCGGCGGAAACGGCGTAAAGCCGGCAATTTCGGCGGCGGTCAGGTCCGGCTGCTCGGCAGCGGCCAGCTGCAGCGTGGCGCTGATGCTTTGCGCGCGGAACGGCTTGGTGATGACGCCCAGCGCCGCCACTGACGCCGCGCCGATCTGGGACGGATTGGCGGTGACATAGATTACGCGGATGCCATGGCGCGTCGCCAGCTCCATGCCGATCTGCGGCCCGGTCGGGCCGTCGCGCAGGTTAAGATCGACCAAAGCGATATCACAGTCTTGCGCGCAGGCGAGGGCACCTTCCCGGTCGGCGGCAATCGCCCCAACCTGGAATCCGGCGTCCTCGACGATCTGTTCGATCTCCAGTGCGACGAAAATCTCGTCCTCGACTATCAGAACCTTCTTGCTCATCACCTGACTCGTTAGACTTGGAGCCAATAAAGTCCCGGACCGCCGCTTGGTTCCGTTGCGGCGCAAAAGACGCGGCTGTCTGACCCAAAGAACAGGTCAGCCAAAAACTCAATCCGTAACGCTGGTCCACAAAGTTTCGAACTGCGTCCCCTGCATCAGCAGCACCGACGCGGGATAGCCTGCCTCGCTCGCCTGCCGCGCGGTGCCGGTGGCACTGTCCACGGCCAGCGCCTGGGTGGGGAAGGGGCCGTAATATTTGTTGTCCAGATTGATCTTCCAGACGCCCTCATGCTGGAGGACGATGTAGCGGGCGTGGGGGAGAGTCATGTCAAAATACCTCGGTGTTATAATGGTGCCAGGCCATGATCGCGGCGGCGCCGCGATGCGGGCGCCAGGCCTGGGCGACCTCGCGGGTCAGTTTTTCGCTCGGCCGGTCGGGCAGGCCCAGGATGCGGCCGATCTCGATCTGCACCGCTAGGTCGCCGGCGGGCCAGATGTCGGGTCGCCCTTCGGCAAACAGCAGGTAAATTTCCGCCGACCAGCGCCCAACGCCTTTAATACGGACGAGTTGCGCGATCGCTTCCTCGTCATCGGCGGGCAGGGCGTGCAAGTCCAGCGCGCCCGACAGGATCAGTTCGGCTAAGCTGCGGGCATAGCCCTGTTTCTGGCGGGACAGGCCGCAGGCGCGCAAGGCGTCGAAGTCGCGCGCCAGCAGCGCGTCGGGCGCGCAGCCTTCGCCCAGTTCCGCCTCCAGCTTGCGCCACACCGCCGCTGCGGCCGCCACGCTGACCTGCTGGCCCACGATGGTCCGCAACAGCGTTTCGTATCCGGGCGTCCGCACCCGCGGCGCGGGATAGCCAACCCGGCCGATCGCCGCGCCAAAGCCAGGCTCCAATAGGGCGATGGCGTCCAGGCTGGCGCGCAACTGTTCTGCACTCGTAACCATGTCTCTGCTGTCCAGCCCTTGATTTCCCCGCGTCTGTGGGTCAGAGCGGCGAAGAAAATTCGAGGGGATTGGATAGATGCCGAAATTGATCGTGGTCAACCGTGCAGGTGAAGAACAGGCTGTCGATGGCGACAATGGCCTGTCGGTGATGGAAATCATCCGCGACAACGGTTTTGACGAATTGCTGGCGCTGTGCGGCGGTTGCTGCTCCTGCGCGACGTGCCATGTCTATGTCGATCCGGCCTTCGCCGACGCATTGCCGGCCATGAGCGAGGACGAAAACGACCTGCTCGACAGTTCCGACCATCGCAACGAAACCAGCCGCCTGTCCTGCCAGGTGATGCTGAGCGATTCGCTCGACGGCCTGCGCGTCACCATCGCGCCGGAAGACTGAATAGGCGCATATGCGTCAATAGACTTACATCCGTTCGTTTCGAGCGAAGTCGAGAAACGAGGCAGAGCCGAGTTCAGCGAAGCTAAACAGGAAGCGCTGTGCCAGCCGCTTCTCGCCACGCTCGAAGCGAACGGCTGTGGGTGGGCTAATTCTTCACCCGCAGCGTGGCCGCAGGCGCATCGCTGGTCAGCGGTGATATCGCCCACACGATCCGCTTGCCTTGCGGCGTAGTCTGCGCGCCCTCTTCCTGATTCTGGCTCATGATCTCCGCATCGGTGGTCAGGGTGAAGCGGCCGTTCAGCGCCTTCGCCGCTTCGTCCCCCGCTCCGCTCCCCATGCCGCCCATCCCGGCCGGTCCTTGGCTCTTGTCGAACCCGTTGGCGAAGCCCGGCGCCTTGACCCGCACACGATCGTCCCCGCGCAACTCCACCGCGACGAAGGGCAGTATGATCTGTGCATCGATGTTGAAGGGGAAGAGGAAGGCGTGGGTCAGCTTGCCCGTGATCGCATAATCGATCTCGAACTTGCGGTTACCCATGTAGCGGGCGGACCGAAATCCCTTTTCCTTGGTCAGCGCGGCGGCGATCGCCTGCATCTGCGCCCCGTCGCCCTTGTCCGCGCCATCGGCGGTCGCGTCGCTGAAATCCTCGTCGCGCGCCGCTATCTGCATCAGCGTCGGCGCGGCTTCTGTCTCGCCTTCGCTGTCATCGTCTGTCGACGGCGCGCCGCCGGTCATGCCGGTCTTGCCCATGTCCGACGCCAATATCTCCCCCTTGTAGGTGAAAGCGAAGCTGCGGTCGGCGCGGATGTCCAGGCTCGATTCGAACGTCCCCGGCGTCACCAGGCAGGCGGAGAGCGCCAGCAGCCCCGCCAACGCCCCCAGCGTGCGATACAGCTTGGCAGGAAACCGGCGGTCCATGGCGCTCTCCTTCCCTGGCGGATCAGCGAACCGTCGCGGCGTACAACGCGATCGCCGCAGCGTTGGAAACGTTCAGGCTCTCCATCCGCGGACTGATCGGCAGCTTGGCGATGATGTCGCAATGGGCGATCGTATTGTGGCGCAGCCCTTCGCCCTCGGCCCCCAGCACCAGCGCGACGCGCGATTCGCCGATCGCCTCGCCCAGCGTGGTGTCGGCGTCGCCGTCCAGCCCGATGCGCCAGTAACCCGCTTCGGCAATCTCTTCGAGCGCACGGGCCAGGTTCACCACCCGCACCCAAGGCACATTTTCCAGCGCGCCCGACGCCGCGCGCGCCAGCACGCCGGATTCTGGCGGGGCATGCCGGTCCTGCGTGACGATGCACAGCGCGTCGAACGCGGCGGCGGAACGCAGGATCGCGCCGACATTATGCGGGTCCGTCACCTGGTCCAGCACCAGGATCGGCCGTTTGTCGTCCTGCCCTTCCAGCAGGATCTCGCCCAGCCAGACATCGTCCAGCGCCTCGACTTCGGCGACGATGCCCTGATGCGGCGCGTCGGACGGGACCATCCGGCCCATGTCGGCGACGTCGGCATAGACGATCGGCAGCACTGGCGGCAGATCGAGAGCGCCGAGCGCTTCGCGCGTGCCCCATATCTTGCGCACGATGCGGTTGGGGTTGGCAAGCGCCGCTATGACGGCGTGACGACCATAGAAGCGCGGGAAGGCGCCCTTGGACTTAGTGGAGCGATTGGGCTTTTTCATGAATGCGCTCTTTTCACATCACCCCATTGACAGGCAAGTCTCCTTTCGCCATTGAGCCGCCTCCAGCGCGGCCGGAACGCAAATTTCTTTGTCGCGCAGGGCACTGGACAGGTGGCCGAGTGGTTAAAGGCAGCAGACTGTAAATCTGCCCGGGTTTCCCGTACGCTGGTTCGAATCCAGCCCTGTCCACCACTGCATCGGGCCGATGCAGTCGGTTCTATATGGACCGGAAACAGGCCGGTGTGGACGCATAGCTCAGTTGGTAGAGCAGCTGACTCTTAATCAGCGGGTCCTTGGTTCGAGCCCAAGTGCGTCCACCATAGCCTTTCATATATTCTCCTCATCGCTGGCCCCCCACCGCGGACGAACGCCGCCGCGCCGCAGGGTCGTTGCCGCGGTGCAACAAAATGCGCGCGCTCGCGTTGGCTGGACAAGTTTCATTCATCCTTGTCCGGTTACGCCCTCCCCACATGACCTTCGATCGCCGCGACCTCCTGATCCGCACGCTGGGTGGCGTCCTCGCCCTCGGCCTCCCTCGCCGCGCCTTGGCGCAAACCGATGTCGAGCGCGTCGACGCCCTGATCGCCAGGATGACGCTGGAGGAAAAGGCCGGGCAGATGACCTGCCTGGCCGACAGTTTCCGCCCCTTCAACCCGCCCAACCCGCAGGTCGGCATCCAGGACGAAAAGCGCCTGTCAGGGGAAATCCGCAAGGGCCGCGTCGGCTGCCTCTTCAACGGCATCGGCGTCGCCGGCGGCCGGCGCGCGCAGGAGATCGCGGTCAAGGACAGCCGCCTCGGCATCCCGCTGCTCTTCGCCGGAGACGTGATCCACGGCCTTAAGACCGTCTTCCCGGTGCCGCTGGGCGAAGCCTCCTGCTTCGATCCCACCCTGGTCGAGCGCACCGCCCGCGCGATGGCGGTGGAGGCCACCGCCGCCGGCCTCCACCTCACCTTCGCCCCCATGGTCGATGTCGCTCGCGACCAGCGCTGGGGCCGCGTGGTGGAGGGGGCAGGGGAGGACGTCACCCTGACCGGCCTGCTGTCCGCCGCCCGCATCCGTGGCTTTCAGGGCCGCGACCTGCGCCGCGACGACAGCTTGCTCGCCTGTCCCAAACATTTCGCCGCCTATGGCGCGGTCGCCGCGGGCCTGGAATATGGCAATGTCGACATCAGCGAGGAAACGCTGCGCGAAACCCATCTGCCTCCTTTCGGCAAGGCGTTCGCGGCCGGCGCGCTCACCACCATGGCGGCCTTCAACGAAATCAACGGCGTCCCCGCCACCGCCGACAGCGAACTGCTCACCGACATATTGCGCGGCGAGATGCAGTTTCGCGGCTTCGTCTTTTCCGATTACACCGCCGACGAGGAACTCGTCGCCCATGGCTTTGCGGAGGATGACCGCGACGCCGCCCGCCTCGCCGTCCTCGCAGGCGTCGACATGTCGATGCAGAGCGGCCTCTATATCCGCTACCTGCCCGAACTGGTGAAGAGCGGCGCGGTGCCGATGGGCACGATCGACGTCGCCGTGCGCCGCATCCTCTATGTAAAGGCCGCCATCGGCCTGTTCGACAACCCCTATCGATCGCTCGACGAGGAGGCGGAAAAGACCCGAATCTTCACCCCCGCCCATCGCGCCCTGTCCCGCGAAGCCGCCACCCGCTCCGTCGTATTGCTCAAGAACAATGGCGTCCTGCCGATCGACCCGGCCAAGGGGCAGAAGATCGCCCTGATCGGCCCCTTCGCCGACGACACCGCCAATCTCTACGGCCCCTGGGCCTTCTACGGCGACCCGGACAAGGGCGTCGACATCGCCACCGGCCTGCGCGCTGCGCTCCCCGACCCGGCAAAGCTGACCGTCACCCGCGGCAGCGACATCAGCGGACCTATCGAGGGAGGCATTGCCCAGGCGGTGGCAGCGGCCAAGGCGGCGGACATCGTCCTGCTCGCCATCGGCGAATCGCAGGCCATGTCGGGCGAAGCCCAGTCCCGCACCGTCATCGAAATCCCGCCCGCGCAGCAGGCACTGGCCGACGCGGTCGCGGCCACCGGCAAGCCGGTTGTCATCCTGCTGCGCCACGGTCGCGCGCTCGCCCTGCACGACGGCGTCGCCAATGCACAGGCGATCCTCGCCACCTGGTTCCTGGGCAGCGAGGCGGGCCACGCCATCGCCGACATAGTGCTGGGCCGGGTCGATCCGTCCGGCAAACTCCCCGTCAGCTTCCCCTGGGAAAGCGGGCAGGAGCCTTTCTATTATGACCGCAAATCCACCGGCCGCCCGGTGATCGACAACCGCACCGAATATAAGGCCCGCTACGCCACCACCGACAACAGCGCCCGTTTCCCCTTCGGCCACGGCCTGACCTATACCGACTTCGTGCTGGACCAGTTGAAGCTATCCGACACCGCGCTCCGCTGGGACGCCGCGATCGAAGTGACGGCGCGCATCACCAACAAGGGCAACCGCAAGGGCAGCGAAGTGGTCCAACTCTACACCCGCGACCGCGTCGCCAGCCGCACCCGCCCGATCCGCGAGTTGAAACGCATGGCCCGCGTGACGCTGGGTCCGGGCGAAAGCAAAACGGTGCGCTTTTCTCTCTCGCGCGTCGATCTGGAGTTCGTCGGCGCGAAAAGCCAGCGCATCGCCGAACCCGGCGCGTTCGACCTGTGGGTCGGGCAATCGAGCGTGGGCGGATTGAAGGGGGCGTTTACGCTTTATGCCGAGGGACCGGCGAAGGGGTAGGGCAGGGCGCGTTCCCTAAAGCCCCTCCCCTTCAGGGGAGGGG
>JAVBXL010000064.1 GCA_030824575.1 bacterium
TCCTCCAGCTTGTTGGGGCTGGGGGCACCTTAATTATCTGGAGTAAAATCGATGTCTTCATCCCGTAAATCCGCGCCTGCGTGCGAACCGCTCGACATAAATCTCGACTGCAAAGAATACATGATCGAACATCAGGGGCGACGCCAGCCGGTCGGGCAGGTCGCGGCCCGGCCTGGTCGACACCAGCGCCGGCACCGCGTCGATCCCCAGCCGTCGCAGCGCTATCGCCAGCAGCAGGCTCTTGTCCTTGCAGTCGCCATAGCCGCGCTCCAGCACCAGCCTGGGCCGGCGCGGCACATAGGAGCCTTCACCCAACTCCTCGCCGACATAGCGAATATTGTCCTGAATATAGCGGCTGACCTCGGTCAGTCGGTCCTGCGCCTTGGGCCATCGCTTGGCGATGTCGGCCAGCGTCCGCTCGAAATCGGGCGTCAGACTTTCATCGCCCGCATAGAGCGGGGTCGCCCAGCGCGCGACCGTCGCCCAATCGGCCATGGTCGATATGTCGATACGGCCATATTGCGGGTGCCATGCGGGCACGTCATCCTCGCCCGGACCGAATGGCCGGTCGCGGCCGATCCATTCCCAGGCGGTCATGTCGCCCTGCTTTTGCTGGGTGAAGGCGATGTCGCTATTGCCAGCCTTGAACCGCAGCGGCTGGCTCGCGGGCCAGATGAAACGGATCGCGCGCAATCCCAGAGGCTCGGTAAAACGATCGGTGAAGCTGGCGAAATAGTGGCCGGGCCACAAGGCGGTGCGGACATGCTGAGTCATGCCATAATCGACAATGTCGCCAACCCGCACATCCTTCAGCGTGGCGATGGCCTTTAATGTTCCGCTGATGATGCCATCGTCCAGATCGTCTTCGCGCTCGACCACGCGAAAGCTGGCGTCTGAAGTGCGGTCGATCACCTTGCCGTCGCGGATGATATGGACGAAATTCAGGGCGACCGTTTCAAATGCCGGGTTATAACTGGTCGATATGCGCCCCGTTTCCTCCAGGCCGCTACGATCCACCACCTTGGTCGCTATACGATAATAGCTGTCATAGCCTTGCGCCGTGCCGCGTACCTGCCAGTCGGTCAGTAGGTAGGCGACGCCGTCCTCCGCATGCGCCAACTGATCAGGCTTGATATCGGGCAGGGTGCGGACGGCCAGCCAGTCCGGGCTTGTTTCGCGCAAGACGACGGGTGCCTGGGACGTCTGTGCCGCAACCGGAGCAATCGACGTTACGGACAGCGCCGTGGCTGACGCGGACAGCAAAAGCAGACAACCACCGGTCGCCGACAGAAAGCGCATGGAAAATCGCCCCCAATTTCAGGCACCACGGCCCTGCATCCTTGCTATGGCGCAGCAGAGGCAGTTGCAAGCGCAGGCTCTGCCGGGCTGGACGAAAGGACGGCGCGGCGACCCACGCGCGACCGCTCCAGCCACCATAGCAGCGCGCTTGCTACCAGCCATGCCACCCAGAAGGGCCACGCCGATCCAGAACTGCCGGTTGCCGTCGCTACGGCTGGCGCACCGGGGGCGGGGGGTGACAGCATCGCCATTGCTTGTCGGTCCCGCGCGGCGCGCATGGTCGGCAATGCGTCGTGCGACTGAACATAGAAGGGGCGAAGTGCATCCTTCACGCGTAACTGATGCCAGCCAGCCCTTGCAGGCCAGAATGCGCCGCATCCCGCCACGGGGGCAAGTCTGGTCTGCGCGCCGTCGGCATTTTCTACTTGTCCGTCGCCACCAATATCGCACAGCGCCATTCGTTCGCCCGCCCAAAGGATGCCGGGGATCATGTGGCTGGATGGCGCAGGTCGCGCGACCGCCGTCAGCAGCCCATTCCACCAGTCGCCATAGAGATCGCGGCGACCGGTCAGGGTCAGGGCATAGCTGTCGATGCCGGTGAACAGCGCGACCCGCCCGATGCCGATCGCCCGCCACGCACCCAGCGTTGCGCCACCTGCATCCTGAAGCATGGGCACGGCATCGCCGCCGCCGGGCGTCAGGCCCAGGCGGCTGACATCGGGCGCAAAGTCTTCGGGCAAGGCCATGTCCACCGGCGCTTCGTCGCTGCCAATGCCATGGCGAGTGCGGCCGACGGCTTCATCGGACGCCTTGGGCAACGCCAGCGGTGCCACGCCACCCGGACCGCTCAGGCCAAAGCCCAGGGCCTGCCATTGCGATCGCGTCACGCCGTCAATCGCACCGCCCGCGCGCAACACCAGCCCCAAGCCGCCGCGCACCGCGGCGATCAGCGGGCCGCGCAGTCCTGCCCATGCGCGATCGTCGACGATGGCCACATCGAACCGGCGCAATCCGGCGGCATCCAGCGCCACCGGCGCGTCGCCAAGCGCGATCCCGCCGCCCGCACTCATTTGCGTCGTCACGTCGAATCCTGCGTCGCTCGCCCAGCGTCGCAGATATTTGACCTCCGGCCCCGGCGCGCCTGCCAAGATCAACAGCCGGGGGCGGGTGCTGTCCGTCACCCAGACCGGGACGTCGGCCTGCTCGATCAGGCGCTTGTCCTTGCGCACGCGCAACGTGAAGCTAACGGCCCCCGCCGCCCGCGCCGTTCCGGCCAGCAGGAAATGCCCGTCCCTGTCGGCCGAACCGCTGTCGGTAACGCGGCCCGCTGGATCGATGAGTTCGACCGTTGCGTCGCTCAGTCCGACCAGCGTTCCGCCCACGACGAAACGGCCGCCTGCCGGCGCCGTTGGCGGCGGCGTCAGATTGAGGATGCCTGGCCGGAGCAGCGGCGGATCGAACTCCACAGCCACCTGCCGCGCGGCATCGATATCGCGTGGGCCAAGGCCGTTGCCCAGCACGGTGATCGTTCTGACGCCCGGATGCCGCCGCAGCGCGGTGGCCAGATCGGGCGTCGCTTCGCCGCCACCGATCGCGGGGGCTTCAGGCAGCAGGATGAGTGGCGCGCCATCGGCAGCGGCGGCAAGACGCGACGTTCCGGCCGTCGCGATCCGCAGGTCGATCGCGTCGCCGCCCACCATGGGCGGAAACAGGGCGTAATAGAGCAGCGCCGACACCAACGGTTGGAGCAATATCAACAATGTCAGTCGAACAGGCGAAGCCTGGCCCGTCCTTCGCCCGCGACTATGCCATAATGAAAGTCGCACCCAGGCGAGAAACGTCGCAAAGCCCAGGATCAGCGCAACCGCCCATTGAACCGTCATGGCGTTCCCTCGATCGCGCCCAGATAGCGCGCGCCGCCCGCATCGGCCGGGCGACGTCGGGCAGGGCGCGCAAGCGGTCGCTCCATCGCGGTCCATAGTTGCGCGCGCAATCGGGCGCGACAGGCCATGCAAGCGGGATCGCTGCGCACGCTATCGATCGCACCCGACAGCGCCAGCGCGTCGGGCAGCCGTTCGGCATTGGTCCGCGTCCATTCCTCCAAAGCGCCCAACGCGATTGGCCCGCGGATCGCATCCGGCCCGTCGCCCAACGTCCGCCATGCAGCGGCGGCGGGACCGTCGCGGCCTTCCACCGGAGCGATAGCAAGCGTTCGGCTCGCCAGCCCCTCCCGCTTGCCGGTCATGCGCCGGGTCGCATCGATCGGTGGCAGTTCCGGGCCGACCCGCGACAGGAAGATGCGGGTCGCCTGTTGCACCTCCTTGATGAAACGCAGCGCCTTGTAAGCGAAGGGCAGGGCCAGGTCGGGGCGGCCCTGCTTCAATTCCCGTTCGGATTGCCACATTTCGTCGACTGCCTGTTTCAGGATCGCGCGGGTTTCAGGATCAAGGCTGGAGGCGGGGCTATCGTCATGGGGATGGCCGAAATCGCCCAGCACATCTTCCGGCGCGCCAAAGCCGGTGCTGGGCTGCTTGGGCGGCCCGCCATGGTCGTGGCCGTCGTCCGCCTGATGGCCGTCTGCGGTCGGCAATGCCGGATCGCCTTCCTCCTCGCCGCCCAGAAACTGACTGTAGCGGCCGCGCAATATCTGCTGGTCGCCGCCGATCGATGCAGATCGTGTGACATAACGGTCCGATGCCAGTGCGCGCTTCTGCTTGATGAGCGCTTCGGCATCGATGATGATCTGCCGCTGGCTGCGGAAATAGGCGGGCAAAGTAGTGTTCACCATGCCCTGCATCCCGCCGCTTTCCGGCTCTTTGGTCGACGGCCAGCGCAGGATCATGCTGGGGCCGCGTACCTCCTGCGGCGTGGGGGCGCGATTGTCGCGCACGATCAACTGCACCACCATGTCGCCGCCCGCGACGAAGCCGAAGCTGGAAAAATCGAGCCGCGGCGCAAAGCGGCGATCGCGCGCCGGGCCGCTGCCCGTCACGGCGATTTCCCGTTCGCTGAAGGTCACATTCTCGCCCTCACCGATCGCCAGCGTCACGCGTAGCCGGGCGGTGGCGGCGACGCCATAATCGTCGGTCGCGGCGAAGACCGGGGTCCAACTGCGCTGACCGGACGTGACCATGGACAGGCTGGCGGTCGGCGACAGCGCCTTTAACTGGGGCGGGGCGTCGGCGATCGCGTCGATCCGATGTAGCGGCGGGGTTGGGCCGCGTGCCGTGGTGGGATCGACCCGATACAGGAAGGAGGCATCGAGCGTTCGGGTGGCTATCCATGTCTCGCCGTCGCGCCGTAGGGATAGCGGTTGGCCAGCGAGCATCGCCAAGACGGCGGCGCTTGGCTGTGGATCGAACCGCAGCGTCCATTCCAGTCGTGCCCCTTGTGGCGCGCGGGCATCGAGCGAGGCGGAATCGCGCACCGGCAGGCCAGTATAAGGGGGCGGAATGATCCGCAGATTTTGCGCAACCAGGCGCGGGATGCCGGAGGTGGCGGGCAAGCCTTCTTTGGCGGGCGCTAGGATTGGCGGTCCTTCCCCTGCGCGCGGCCAGAGTAGCGCTGCCGCAACCAGCGTCGCGGCTACCAGGCCCAACGCCAACAGCGCGCGGCGCGACCAGCCGGGCCTTAGATCGTCAGGCGACCCCTCATTGATCCGCGTGGCAATGCGCGTGCGCTGCAGCGCTTGCAAGGGGGCAAGCGGAGCATCCTCGGCGAACAGCAGCGCGCTGCTATCCTCCAGTTCCGGGCGGCTATTGTCGAGGCTGCGGATTAGCCAGGCCCGATCGAAACGGGCGGCGCGCCGACGGGCGATAAGAAAGGCGGCGGCGCTGCCAATCGCGACTAGCAATAGAGCGATGACCGGTCCGCCCCAGCGCCAGCCGACCACGCCCCCAGCGACCAGCAATGGCAGCGCCAGGGCCAAGGTATCGGCCAATGCCCTGCGGCGGGCGGGGGCTATCCAATGCGCGAGCAGTGCGGTCATGGCGCGATGCTCCGGCTGCGGCGCGTCGCCATCAAGCGCTCGACCAGCAGCAACAGCGCGATCAGCAGGGCCAGCCAGGGCCGCAACGACTGCGGCGGCTGGTCATAGGTGCGCCCGCCGGTCAACGGCGCATAATCGCCGGCTGCGACGCGGGCAGGCGGTGTCGGTGGGGCCAATAACGCGCGCAACTGAGCAGGAAAATCCGCGTCGAGCAATATGGGCATCTGCGCGGGCGTCATCGCGCGCGTGAAACGCAGCAGGCGTCCTTTGCCTATCGCCAGCGCCTCCGCCAGCGGCACGCCCACGTTGTCCCGCCACACGGGCAGGGCAGGTCGACCATCGGGCAAGCGCGCATCGCTCACCGCCAGCACCGTGCCACCTTCGTTCACCCAGCGGAGGACGTCGTCCGGCAAGGTGCCGCCAGCCAGCCAGAGCAATATCCGCCGCTGGTCGGGCAGCGGGGCGTCGATGCCGGCGGTGTCGATATCCGCCTCGCGTCCGGCCGGCTGCCATGCCAATGCGGCGGCGCGGATGTAGCGCAGCGGAGCGCGATGATCGGTATCGAAGCGAACGGACAGGGGC
The DNA here is from genome assembly GCA_030824575.1 of bacterium. GTDB lineage: Bacteria > Pseudomonadota > Alphaproteobacteria > Sphingomonadales > Sphingomonadaceae > Sphingobium. Next base: position 5,870 of record JAVBXL010000064.1, read on the forward strand.
GGTGGTGACACAAGCTTGGCCTCTGATGCCACCACCGCGCCGTTCGTAATCCGCCACGTCACCTTGCGCGACAGGCGCAGGCGATCGGCGTCCGCCCCGTCTATGACAGTTGGCGTGATGATAGTCAGCGGCGTTCCAATCGGCAATTCCGCGTCGATCTGCCGGATCAGGCTGGCAATCGGCAGCGGCCCGGCAGGCTGTGGCGTGTCGATCGCCGGAAACCCCGGCGCGATCCATTGGAGGCGGCTGTTCTTGAACGTCGCAGCATCAAATTGCGCGCCCGGCACCACGGCGACGTAGGAACTGCGGTCGGCCGCACCGAACAGCACAGGCTGCGCCAGCCATAGCGCCGCCAGTGCGAGCAGTATGAGCCGCACCAACAGCAACGGCCATTCGTCGAAACGTAGCCGGGAGCGCGGTTTCGGCTTCTGTCGCAGCCAGCGCAGGGCCGCGAAATCGGTCGGCAACTGCTCGCTCTTGCGCGCGATATGGATGATCAGCGGCACGAACAGCGCGAAGAGCGCGGCCAGCGCCGCGGGAAAGAACAATCCCATGCTCATGCATATTCCGCCGCGCCATGGGCGGAAAACAGGCGGCGCAATGGCAGGTCGATCGGTTCGTCCAGCACATGAGCGGCATGGCGGATGCCGGCCCCGTCCAGTCGTGCATGGAGCGCAGCGCGGGCCTGCCCGAAGCGAGCAATGAACCCGGCGCGCAGCGCTGCGCCGTCTCCCAGCAATTGCTCGCCCGTTTCGGGATCGCAAAACCGATAGCCGCCGTCGAAAGGAAAATCCCGTTCGGCGACGGTCAGCATCTCTATCACCAGCGTCTCACGCCCGGCCGCCGCGAGCTTTTCCGCCAGCGCCACCGCGCCCTCATCGAAACAGTCGCTCAGCAGGATGACCAGATCGTGCGCGCCGATCCGCTCCCACAGCGGCCCCAGTTGGGCCTCCGCTGCAAAGCCGCGGGCGGGATGCACGGTCAGCAGGTCGAGCAACAGCCGGTCGCGCTGGCGTGCGCCGGTCGCGGGCGGCAGCAATACCAGCCCCTCGTCGCCCAACGCCATGAAGCCGAAACGATCGCCCTGTTTCAATGCGAGTTCTGCGATGGCGGCGGTAATGCCCTTGGCCGCGTCGAGGCGGCGGTAATCCGGCCGCGGGGCGTCGGCCTGGCCCATCGAGGCGCTGGCGTCGATCAATATCCACACAGCGACGGGGCTTTCGCGCTCGGCTTCGCGCACAAAGAATTTGTCCGAACGAGCGTAGAGTTTCCAGTCGATCTGGCGCAGTTCGTCGCCCGGTTCATAAGCGCGGTATTGGGCGAATTCCAGGCCGGCCCCCCGGCTATGACTTTGATGCAGGCCAAGGCCATGCGACCCCACCGCCCGGCGCGTGACAAGGCGCAGGCCGCGAAGGCGGCTGCGCACGTCAGGTGGAATCAGGTCGGTCATCGCCGGAACAGGTTCAGGCGAGCGGGACGGCGCGGATCAGGGCGGCGACCACATCATCGGCGCTGCGCCCTTCGGCTTCGGCGGCGAAGGATAGTAGCAGGCGATGACGCATCACCGGCGCGGCAAGCGCGGCGATATCCTCGCGCGTCGCGGCCAGACGACCGTGCAGCAGCGCGCGCGCCTTGGCGCACAGGATCAGCGACTGGCCAGCACGCGGCCCCGCGCCCCATTTTACATATTTGCGGATATCCTCCGGCGCGCCATCGCCGGGGCGGCTGGCCCGCACGATCCGCGTCACCCAATGGAGCAGGTCGTCGCTGAAATGCACGTCGCGCACCAATCGTTGCAGCGCCAGCACCTCCTCGCCGTCCATCACCATCGGCACCACGCCCGCTTTGGCCCCCGTGGTCTGGGCCAGGATCGCCCGCTCTTCCTCCTCGGTCGGATAATCCACACGGACATGCAGGAGGAAGCGGTCGAGCTGTGCTTCGGGCAGGGGATAGGTGCCAGCCTGCTCCAGCGGGTTCTGCGTCGCCAGCACGAAGAAGGGGGCGGGCAGCTTATGCGTCACGCCGCCATAGCTGACTGTCTTTTCCTGCATCGCCTCCAGCAGTGCCGCCTGCGTCTTGGGCGGGGTGCGGTTGAGTTCGTCGGCCAGCAGCAGGTTGGTGAAGACCGGGCCTTGCTGGAAACGGAAGCTGCGATGGCCGGTGCCATGGTCCTCCTCCAGCAATTCCGTGCCCAATATATCGCTGGGCATAAGATCGGGCGTGAACTGGACGCGGCGGAAATCGAGCTTCAGCGCGTCGCCCAGCGACCGCACAAGCAGCGTTTTGCCCAAGCCCGGAACGCCTTCCAGCAGGCAATGCCCGCCAGCCAGCAGGCCGATCAGCAATTGCTCCACCACCTCCGCCTGCCCGACGATCGCCTGCCCGATCGCCGCGCGCAATGCGGTCAATCGCGCAAGACGGGTTTGGATTTCGGCTTCGGTGATTTCGGTCATGTCATGTCCCTTGCTGGGCGATAGGCAGGAAATGGGGCGGGGCGCTCGTCACACTGACATGGCGTACATGACGATGTTGACCGCGAACTTCGTGTTATCCTCGGCCAGGAAGCGCTTGTTGCGCCAGTCATAATCCCACTCGCAGCCATAATCCTTGTTGCTGTACAGAATGCCCAATCTGCCGTTCACTTCTATCCCCTTGAGATAGTCGTGAACGAGGTCGTCGCCCCAGCCATTGAGTTCCAGCCCGGTATTGGGTGGGCCGTCATCAAACTTGAAGAAGCTGCGGTATAGGGCATGGCTTTTGGGCAAAGTCTTCAACGCCTGTGGCCCGAAGATCTTCGCCATCTGCGCCTCGAACGAACGGGCGAACAGGCCGTCTATGTCATGGTTGCAATCATCCACCATGACGAAGCCGCCATTGCGGACATAGCGTTCGAAATTGCGGCGTTCGGCCGCCGAAAACTCCACCAGTTTGTGGCCCGCCAGGTAGCAGAAGGGGGCGGTCAGCATTTTTGGGTCCGACAGGGCGATGACATGCTCATTCGGGTCCACGCGCAGCGTCGTATAATCGATCAGCGACGTGACGATGTTCGACGGCGTGCGCTGATCCACGTCCCAGTCGCCGCTGTCGTAGCGCAGCCGCGTGAACCAGAAGTCATAGCCAGCCGCAGCGGAGGCGGCGAGCGGCCGGGCCAGCAAAGCGCTGGCCAGACCACTCGCCATCAACCGTAGAAAATCGCCGCGCGTCATGCCGTGGGGTTCAGCCTCACACCGCGTCCGACAGCGACGTGAAGGTGAAGTCACGCAGCTTCATCGGCGGAATGACCATCGGCGAATCCGCTTCGTCGCCCTTCACCCGCACGGGTTTGCCGAGTTCTTCGACATTGTTCAGCATGATGACCGGGCTTTCGTTGAAACGGAAATTCTTCACCGGATATTTGATCTGGCCATTTTCGATATAGAAGGTGCCGTCGCGGGTCAGGCCGGTCAGCAACACCGTCTGCGGGTCCACCATACGGATATACCAGGTGCGCGACACCAATATGCCGCGCTCGGTGGTACGGATCAGGTCCGCGGTCGACTTGGTGCCGCCTTCCATGATGACGTTGCCGAACTGCGCCTGCTGGGGCTTGCCCTGCTTCTGCGCCCAGAAACGGCTATAGTTCATATTCATCAGCTTGCCGTTCTGGATGATCGGCAACTTTGCGCGTGGCACGCCATCCTCGTCCCAGGGCAGCACCGCCGCGCCGGGATAGGCCGGGTCGGTGAACATCGTGACCTGCGGGCCATAGACTTGTTCGCCTAGCTTGTTGCCGCCGCCCTTTTTCGACAGGAAACTGCGGCCTTCGTCCGCCGATCGCGCGTCGAAGAAGAAGAACATGAATTGGATCAGGCCAGCCGCGGCGGCCGGTTCCAGAATGACGGTATATTTGCCCGGCTCCAGCGCCTTCGCTTCGGCAGACGCGCTCGCCTTGCGCATGGCGACGCGGATATCCTCGCCTGCGCTGAACGTCGCCACATCCTGCACATTATGGCCTACCCAGCCGGACCCGCGTCCGTCTTCGGTGCGGACGGTGCAGGTGTAATCCGCGCTGGTCGATGTCTGATACCCGTAATTGCCCTTGCTGTTCAGGAAGGCGACGAAGCCTGCCTGGTCCTCCAGATAGCCTGCCGCGATCAGCTTTTCGGCGCGGCACGGCCCGATGGAAGCGGTGGCGACCTTGGCGCGGTAATTAGCGTCGATCCCGGCCGTCGATGCGCTGAACGTGTCGGTGGGCTTGTAGGTCTGTTTCGTCACCGCTGGCATGAATTCCGGATTTTCCGGCGCCAGCTTCGCCAGTTCCTCCGCCCGGCGCACGACGCGCTCCAGCGCGGCATCGTCGAACTGGTTGATCGTGGCGGTGCCGATCCGCTTTCCGAACGCGACCTGGACGGCCAGCTCGATATTATCCGTGATGCCCGCGGTGGACACGTCATTGCGCGCAAAGCGCACATTGCCGCGGATCGCCCCAGTCAGTTGCGCGGTACATTCGTCCGCTTTGGAAAAGCCCACGACCTTTGTCAGGATCGCCTTGGCCTGTGCTTCGGAAAGGATGCTCATGTCTTTGTCTCCCTAACCGATCAGCCGAGCGAACGGGCGGTGTTGATGACGTTGATGCCGTTGAAACGCGCGGTCGATGATCCGTGCGACACAGCCGACACCTGCGAAGGCTGGCCCTTGCCGTCGAAGAAGGAGCCACCCAGGCGATAATCGCTGGCGTCGCAGACCCCGGCGCAGCCGTTCCAGAATTCCGGCGTGCGGATCTGGTAGGCGACGTCCTCGATCTGCTGGGTGATCTTGCCCTGCTTGATCTCGTAGAACAGCTGGCCGCCGAACTGGGCGTTATAGCGCTGCTGGTCGATCGAGAAGCTGCCGTCGCCGATGATGTAGATGCCGTCTTCGACATTGGAAATCATGTCGGCGACGCTCAGCTTGGCCTTGCCCGGTTCCAGCGACACGTTGGCCATGCGCTGAAACTGGACGTTGGACCAGCTATCGGCATAGGCGCAGCCATCCGATGCGGTCTTACCCTCGATATGCGCCTGATCGCGGATCGCCTGATAGCCGACCAGCTTGCCGTCGCGGATCAGATCCCACTTCTTCGTTTTCACGCCTTCATCGTCATAGGAGACGGCGCCCAAGCTGCCCGGCTGCGTCTTGTCGGCGACGATGTTCACCTTGTCGCTGCCATATTGGAAATTGGCCTTCAGCTTATCCATCGTGGCGAAGCTGGTGCCGGCATAATTGGCCTCATAGCCCAGCACGCGGTCCAGTTCGAGCGGATGGCCGACCGACTCGTGGATCGTCAGCCATGTGTGCGACGGGTCGAGAACCAGGTCATATTTGCCGGGCTTGACCGACGGCGCCTTGATCTTCGCCAGCGCCTGCTTGGCGGCGGCGACGGCATCTTCCTTCATGTCATAGGACTGGCCATAGACGATGACGCCATTGGGCAGCACGGTCTTGCCGCTGGCCGCGCCGTCCAGATATTCATAGCCCAGCCCCATGGGGGCCGACAGGCCTTCGCGCACGCGGAACTTGCCGCTCGCCTTGTCGACGGCGGTGACTTCCATCGGTGCCCAGATGCGGTGCACGTCCTGGTCGATATAGCTGCCATCGGTGCTGGCGAAATATTTCTGCTCGTTCACCAGGAACAGGATGGAGCGGATGAAGCTGGCCCCGGCATCCAGCGCCGCGGCGTTCACACCCATCAGCAGGTCGACCTTGTCCTTGATCGGCACGGTCATACTGTTCTTGACGATCGGCGTGCGCCAGCTGACCTCGCCTACGCCCGTCACCGGGGCGAGTTGGACCGGCGCGCTCTGGCCCGGCGCATTGGCCTTGGCGATGGCGACGGCTTGGCTCGCGGCCTTGGCAACCGCTTCCTTGGTCATCTCGTTCGTGGCGGCAAAGCCCCATGCCCCGCCCGCGATCACGCGGATGCCCACGCCGGTGGATTCAGTGTTCACCACATTTTCGACATTGCGTTCGCGGGTAATGACGAACTGGCGCAGATAGCGGCCGATACGCACGTCGCAATAGGATGCGCCCGCGCTCTTGGCCGCATTCATCGCGGCGTCGGCCAGTGCCTTCTTCACTGCCACGTCGATGGCGCTGTTCAATTCTTCGGCGGCAATCACCTTGCCGAACATGGAGGGGAGGACAAGTCCTCCTACGCCCACGGCCCCAAAGGCCAGAAAATCGCGTCTGTGCAAGGCTTGTCTCCCGCCTGACTATGCCCGCAGGACGCGGGTCGGATTATATTCGGATCATGGTTTGCAGCCGCATCGGCTCGATAAGGGGGATCATCGCCGTCCAGGGGGGCGGGGTCAAACATCTTTTACGGATGCACAAGAAGGGCCGGGATGCTTTCGACAGATGACATCTGTCGAAAAATGCTGGTCGCCAAAAGGCGCACAGACACGACAAATCGGCGGCGAATGCTATGCCATCCCGCTGATATATCGTCATATCTGACTATGAAAATGTGGTCGGGGAAAGAGGATTCGAACCTCCGGCCCCTGCCTCCCGAAGACAGTGCTCTACCAGGCTGAGCTATTCCCCGACCGATGCCGAAGCCGCTTTGTAGGCGGCCCCGTAAGGCAGGAGTGCGCCTATAGAGGGGGCTTTGTGGACTGGCAAGCGGGCAATGACGCTTTTTTTGCAGTCCCCATAGCGGTCGTTACAGAAGCCCCGCCGCGCGGAAGCTGAAGCGGGTTTCGCCCGCATGAATGACATGGTCGGCCAGCATCATGTCCAGCGGGCGCAGGCTGCGCGCGATGGTCCGCGTCAGGGCGACATCATGCCAGCAGGGCAGCGGCGATGCATAGATGCCGCGCCGCTGGATCAGCGCGACCCAGCTGCCTTCGTCTCTCAGTAGATGATGCAGCAGCCCATGCCAGTCCTGCCGCAGCGTCAGCAGGCGTTGCGGTCGCCATTCGCCATCCAGGATCGCGAGCGCCAGTTCGTCCTTCATGCCGACAGGATGCCGCGACCGTTGGCGTGCGGGCAGCGGAACATAGACCCTTTTGGACGGTGATTGCGTAATCCGGTCCGATTGGCGCGGATGCCATACTGGGCTAGAGCGTCAGGCCAGATCCATTCGCAGGAACCCGCCTTGACCGACACGCCCCCTTCGTCCGCGCCCCATTATGAGCAGCAATATCTGGATCTGATGCGGCATATCTGGCGGCATGGCGACGAACGGGTCGATCGCACCGGAGTCGGCACCCGATCGATCCTGGGCGCGACGATGCGATTCTCGCTGGCGGACAATGCGGTGCCGCTGTTGACGACCAAGCGGGTCTATTGGAAAGTCGCGGCGCGTGAGATGCTGTGGTTTCTGACCGGCGACACCAATATCCGCGAACTGGTGCGACAGGGCGTGCATATCTGGACCGACTGGCCGCTTGATAGCTATCGCAAGGCGACCGGCGAAGACATCGACCGCGATACGTTCGAGATGCGAATCGTCGGCGACGATGATTTCGCCCGGCAATGGGGCGACCTTGGCCCGGTCTATGGGGCGCAATGGGTGAACTGGCCGCGCTACGAGTCGGTGGGCGACGGATTCTATCGCAAGGCGGACAAGGGTCACAACCAGATCGCCGATCTGGTGCATGCGATCCGCACGACACCGGGTTCGCGCCGCTTGTTGTTCACCGGCTGGAACGTGGCCGAAGTGGCGCAGATGGCGCTGCCGCCCTGTCACATGACCTATCAGTTTCAGGTGTCGGACGGGAAGCTCAATGGCCTGCTATTCCAGCGCAGTTGCGACTTGGGGCTTGGCTTCGCCTTCAACATATTCGGCCTGTCGATGATCACCCGGATGCTGGCGCAGCAATGCGACCTGGAGCCGGGCGAGGTGGTCTGGCAGGGCGGTGACGTCCATCTTTACCTGAACCATGCTGCGCTGGTGGAGGAGCAGATGCATCGAATCCCGTCCGGCACACCCAAGTTGCGGATCAATCGGCGGCCTTCGAGTATTTTCGATTATCGAATCGAGGATTTCGACGTCCTCGATTATGCGCCGCAAGCCCATATTTCCGCGCCGGTTGCCGTCTGACGAGACAGCGAGTTGGACAGTTGAAACGGAAAATTTGGGTCAGCAAGGCTTGCCTTTTGCGGCGTTGAAATATAATATCTGCTTTAAGCAATATTATTGCAATGCACCATAGGAGGCAGGATGAGCGATCCGACCGGATCAGGCGGCGTTGATAGGCAGGCTGGGGATGGGCAGACTGGGCGCAATCTGCCGCCGCTGCGCCTGCATGTGCCCGAGCCGCCCGCGCGGCCCGGCGAAAGTGCCGACTTCACCCATTTCGACATCCCGGCCGCCGACGCGGCGCCCCGCCCGGACGAGGCGGCGCAGCCCGGCGCCATGCGCGACATGGCCTATGGCCTGATCCGCGTGCTGGATGAGGAGGACGCGGCGGTCGGCGCCTGGAACCCCAAGCTGCCGCCTGAAACGCTATTGCGGATGCTGCGCTATATGGCGCTGACCCGTGCCTTCGACGCGCGCATGTTCCGCGCCCAGCGGCAGGGCAAGACCAGCTTCTACATGAAGTCGACGGGGGAAGAGGCGGTGTCGATTGGTGCCGCGCTGGCCTTGGCGCGCGACGATATGTGTTTCCCCAGCTATCGCCAGCAGGGCATATTGCTCGCCCGCGACTGGCCGCTGGTCGACATGATGAACCAGATCTATTCCAACAAGGGCGACCGACTGAAGGGCCGCCAGCTACCGATCATGTATTCGGCGCGGGAGGCGGGCTTCTTCTCCATCTCCGGCAACCTGACCACCCAATATCCCCAGGCGGTAGGCTGGGCGATGGCGAGCGCAGCGCGGGGCGACACCCGCATCGCCGCGACATGGTGCGGAGAAGGATCGACGGCGGAGGGGGATTTCCATTCGGCTTGCACCTTCGCTAGCGTCTATCGCGCGCCCGTCATCATGAATGTCGTCAATAATCAGTGGGCTATCAGTAGCTTTTCAGGTTTTGCGGGAGCGGAGGCGACCACCTTCGCCGCGCGCGCCGTCGGGTACGGCATTGCGGGCCTGCGGGTCGATGGCAACGATATTTTGGCCGTCTATGCCGCGACTCGCTGGGCCGCCGACCGGGCGCGATCCAATGCCGGGCCGACCCTGATCGAACATTTCACCTATCGCGTCGAAGGCCATAGCACCTCGGACGATCCGACCGCCTATCGTTCTGCGGAGGAAAGCAGCCTTTGGCCGCTGGGCGACCCGATCGCGCGGCTTAAAGCCCATTGCATCACGCTGGGCATCTGGGACGAGGATCGCCACGCCGCGATGGACAAGGAACTGGCCGAACTGGTCCGCGACGCTGCGCGTGAAGCGGAGAAGAACGGCATTTTGGGTCACGGCCTGCACCATCCGATGGAGAGCATGTTCGAGGATGTGTTCGAGGAAATGCCGCCGCATTTGAAAGAGCAGCAGCAGCAGATGCTGGACGAATGGAAGGCGGCGGGCCTGTGAGCGAAGCGATCGAAACAGAGGTTGTGAGCGAGGTCATGACCCAGGAAACTCCTGCCGACACCATCCACATGAACATGATTCAGGCGATCAACAGCGCCATGGACGTGATGATGGAACGCGATCCGACCGTGGTCGTGATGGGGGAGGATGTCGGCTTTTTCGGCGGCGTGTTCCGCGCCACTGCTGGTCTGCAACAGAAATTCGGCAAAAATCGCGTGTTCGACACGCCGATCACCGAATGTGGGATCATCGGCGTGGCGGTGGGCATGGGCGCCTATGGCCTGCGCCCGGTGCCGGAAATCCAGTTTGCCGACTATATTTATCCCGCGCTCGACCAGTTGGTGAGCGAGGCGGCGCGGCTGCGTTACCGGTCTGCGGGCGAGTTCATCGCGCCGATGACGGTACGCTCGCCCTTTGGCGGGGGCATTTTCGGCGGCCAGACGCACAGCCAGTCGCCCGAAGGCATCTTCACCCATTGTTCGGGGATCAAGACGGTGATTCCGTCCACCCCCTATGATGCCAAGGGCCTGCTGATCGCGGCGATCGAGGATAATGACCCCACGCTCTTCTTCGAACCCAAGCGCATCTATAACGGCCCGTTCGACGGCCATTATGATACGCCCGCGACCAGTTGGGCAGGGCATGCCGATGCTCAGGTGCCGACCGGCTATTACCGCATCCCGCTGGGCAAGGCGCGCATCGCGCGGGCCGGCGGCGCGCTGACCATATTGTGCTACGGCACGATGGTCCATGTCGTCGAAGATACGGTCAAGACGCTGGGCATCGACGCGGAAATCGTCGACCTGCGCAGCCTGGTGCCGCTCGACATCGACACGATCGAGGCGTCGGTGAAGAAGACCGGCCGCTGCCTGATCGTGCATGAAGCGACCCGGACCAGCGGCTTTGGCGCGGAACTGTCCGCCCAGGTGCAGGAACGCTGCTTCTATCATCTGGAAGCACCGATTGCGCGCGTCACCGGATTCGACACGCCCTATCCGCACAGTCTGGAATGGGCCTATTTCCCAGGCCCGGTGCGTATCCGCGAAGCCATCAACAAGATCATGAAGGACTGACCAGTCATGGCGCTGTTCACATTCAAGCTGCCGGATATCGGCGAAGGCATCGCGCAGGCGGAAATCGTCGGCTGGCACGTCAAGGTCGGCGACCGGATCGAAGAAGACCAGCCAATCGCTGACATGATGACCGACAAGGCGACGGTCGAGATGGAAAGCCCGGTCGCGGGCATAGTGGTCCGTCTGGCCGGCGAGCCGGGCGATCAGGTGTCGATCGGCGCAATGCTGGTCGAGATCGAGGTGGAGGGCGAGGCTGTCGCAGCGCCGCCGCCGTCGGACGAGGTGATCGAGGCGGAAACACCGGGCGAAGCGGCGATTGAGGACGTTACCGATGTACCAGAGCCAAGCGCTCCTGCGAAGGCAGGAGCCGGGCATGTCGACTCTGGGTTCCTGCCTCCGCAGGAGCATGGCGTTGTCGCGGAACAACCTATCCTTGCGTCCCCCGCGGTGCGTGCGCGCGCCAAGGAACTGGGCGTCGATCTGACCCAAGTGAAGCCGTCCGGCGATCATATCCGTCATTCGGATCTAGACGCCTATCTGCTCTATGGCCAAGGGCAGGGCTATCGTCCCGCCGGACGATCCGCGAAACGCGCCGACGAACAGGTCAAGGTGATCGGCATGCGCCGCCGCATTGCGGAGAATATGGCGGCGTCAAAGCGTAACATTCCCCACTTCACCTATGTCGAGGAAATCGACGTGACGGCGCTGGAGCAACTGCGCGAGCAGCTCAATGGGGCACGGGGGGATCGGCCCAAGCTCACCATGCTGCCGCTGCTAATCGTCGCGCTGTGCAAGGCGCTGCCCGACTTCCCGATGCTCAACGCCCGTTATGATGACGAGGCGGGCGTGGTGACGCGCCATGGATCGGTGCATCTGGGGCTGGCGACGCAGACCGATGCGGGCCTGATGGTGCCGGTGATCCGCGATGCGCAGGACCGTAATGTCTGGCAGCTTGCGACCGAAATCCGTCGCCTGGCCGACGCCGCGCGCAGCGGCAAGGCGAAGTCGGAGGAACTGTCCGGCTCCACCCTGACGCTGACCTCGCTCGGCCCGCTCGGCGGGATCGCCACCACGCCGGTCATTAACCGACCCGAAGTGGCGATCATCGGCCCCAACCGCGTGATCGAGCGTCCCGTTTTTGTTACCAACAAGATGGGGGGTAAGGAGATCGTCGCCGCGAAGCTGATGAACCTGTCGATCAGTTGCGATCATCGCGTAGTCGATGGCTGGGACGCCGCCAGCTTCGTCCAGGCCGTGCGCAAGCTGCTGGAGGCACCAGCCTTCCTGTTCGTGGACTGATCGGCATCACGGGCCGGGCGGCGTCGCGTCGCCCGGTTCCCCTAACGCATGACCGCGCGATAACTGATCCGCCCGGTCCGGCCCGGCGGCACGGCTTCGGGCAGTTGCCAGCGTATATGGGTGACGTCTTCCACCACGGCTCGGCGCATGCCGCCCAGCGGCGTCGGTAGCCAGAACTGGTCGAGCCGCCCCCAATGAACGCCGCCGTCAACCGACACCTGCATATGGGGATCGTTCAGGTCCGGGCGCGTGCGGGGCGGGACCGCGCGCGTGACGGCGAAGTCGCGGACGGGCTGGGTGCTGGCGTTGCGCCAATGGACGATCACGATCAGCGTGTCGCCGGGGCCGACCCGGTCGGCGCTCGCCAATGTCCGGCGCGGGCGGCCGTTAATGTCGGTCGATACGCGCTCCACGAACGTCTGCGTGCCAAGCCGCATCGCCGGCTGCGCAGCGACCGGTTGCGCGGCCGTCAGACCCGCCGCCAGAGCCAGCCCCATGGGCAATGAGGCCCAAAGCGTCCGCGTCATTCTCTTCCCCGTTCTTGCGTCCCCTGCGTCTACCCCTAGTGGAGGCGCGCAAATATTTGGTTAAGCCCGCCTTTTCCTCCTCTGCCCACGCGGTGACGCCCTTTGTAAATTGACGCTGCACCGCGGGCGGCGCACATCGGATGGGAACGGAAAGGGAATCGACCGGGTGTGACCATGAATGAGCAGCAAGAGGTCAACCGGCGCCGCGACCGGCTGCTCGCATCGATTGCGCTGACGTCCGGCATCGGCCTGATCCTGGCGCTGCCGTTTGCCCTGAGAGCAGGGGCGGAATTTTTCCTGCCACTGACCGCCGCGCTGGTCATCGCGATCGCGCTAGTGCCGTTGCTGGAGTGGATGGAGCGGCGCGGGCTGCCGTCGGGGCTGGCGGCGCTGATCGCGATGATCGGCTTTTTGGTCGTCGCCAACACCGCGCTGGTCCTGATCGTGGTGCCCGCGACCGACTGGTTCCGCATCCTGCCCCAGCGTTTGCCGCAAATTCAGGCCAATCTGGCGCCGCTGATCGACTTTTACGCCAACCTTCAGCGCTTCGTGGACGAAACCGTGCGGATGATCGCGAACGGCCCGGTCGCGGCGGCGCAGACGGCGGCGGTCGATGCGCCGCGCTCGCTGCTCCAGTTCGCGGCCACATCTGCCCCGTCCGCGATCATCCAGATGGTGTTCGCGCTGCTCATCATCTATTTCTTCCTGGCTGGCTGGACCCGGCTGCGGCGGCGCACGATCAACAGCCGCGGCAGTTTCGACGGTGCCATGGCGGTGGCGCGGGTGATCCAGAATATGGTCGATGCGACATCGGCCTACGTCATCACGATCGCCACTATCAACCTGTGCCTGGGCGCGGCGATCGCCTTTGCGCTGTGGCTGATCGGCATGCCCTCGCCGCTGATGTGGGGCGGCATCGTCGCGCTATTGAATTTCATTCCCTATTTTGGGCCGATGCTGGCCGCAGTGCTGCTGGGGCTGGGCGGCCTCATGGTGTTCGACGACGTCTATGTCGCGTTGCTGCCTGCGGGCTTGCAGGTGGGCTTTCATCTGGTGGAGGCCAATGTCGTCACGCCGATGCTGCTTGGCCGGCGGCTGACGATGAACCCGCTGCTGATTCTCGTCTCGCTGGCCTTTTGGGGCTGGGTTTGGGGCACGCCGGGTGCGCTGCTCGGCGTGCCGCTGCTCATCATCATCCAGACCGTCGTGCAGGCGGCGGGAACGCCCGATATCGCCGGTTTCCTGTTCGAGCAGGGGACGTTGACCGTAGCCCCGCGCAAAGAAAATGACGAGAAACAGGAAAGTCCCGTTGCGGACGGTTGACAGCATCGCAGGACGCTCATAGACGGCGCTTCCACACCAAACGCGGGTGTAGCTCAGTTGGTTAGAGTGCCGGCCTGTCACGCCGGAGGTCGCGGGTTCGAGCC
>JAVBXL010000172.1 GCA_030824575.1 bacterium
AAATAGCCGACGAGGCAGGCGAGCGCGGCGGGCAAAGCGGGGTCCATCGCGGCGCGACATTCAGCCACCAGCGCGCGCAACGCATCGAGCGCGCTGGCACTTTCGGGGACGAAGGCGTCGCGATCGGTCGCCCATTGGCGGTTGATTTCGGCATCCTGGCCATTGGCGCGGAAGACGAGGTCGGGGGCCAGGCCGATCAGGCTGTGGCGGCCGCGCACCGCGCCACCCTCCACCGATTCCAGCAGATAATCGCCGCGATCGGGTTCGAACAGTTTGAGCGCGGCGGAGATCGGCGTGTCGGTGTCGGCGATCTGCCGCCGCCACACCAGCGCCGATTCGCCACGCAAAAGCGCCGCGCGCGCAGTCTCTACGGCGTCTGCCGTCCCGCCAATCGCCGTCATCTTACTGATCGCCGCTATTGGTGGCGGCCAGCGCGCTGCGGACCTGCTCGACCGCCTTGGCGTTGCGGGTGACGCCCAGTTCCTTTTCGATCGCGCGTTCGAATTGCTGGCCATATTCCTGGCCGACCACATCGGCGAGCTGGGTGCGGACCTGGTTCAGCAAGGCGGGCTGGTTCTTGGCGTCGCCGCGCTCGATCGCGTTGAGTTGCACGACGAAATAGCCGCGGTCCTGGCCGATCGGCAGCGTCTTGACCGTGTTCGCCGCCATCGAAAAGAGGATCGCGACTTCGGCCGGGGGACGTTGTTCGCCGCGCATGATGTCGGCGCGGCGGCCGCCCAATGTCTGCGGAGCGGGCAGCTTGACCCCGGCCTGGGCGATGGCGTCGGCCAGCTTTGCGCCCTTGGCGACCTTCGCCTGGATCTGCTCGGCCAGCGCCCTCGCCTTCAAATTGCCGGCGTTCAGCTTATACTGGGCCAACACCAGCTGCTTGACTTCGGCCAGCGGCGGCGGCGCGGCGGCGACGATGTCGCCCGGCGCGGCCAGCGCATAGCGTTTGTCGGGGGTGATCGGGACCAATTGCGCATCGTCGTCGGCGCTCATCGCGAAGACGGGGGCCAGCAGCGGCTGGATGTCGGCCGGGGCGGCATAGGCTTGGTCCTTCACCTGCTTGCCGGTGGCGAGCAGCGGCGGGCTGGTTTCCAGCTTCAGGCCGTTATCTTTCACCACTTCGTCGAAGCTGTCGCCATTGCCGATCGCATCCTCGATCTTGCCGGTGAAGTCGGACAGAAGCTGCTTTTCCTTCTGCGCGCGCAGCGTCGTGACGATCTCCCCACGCACAGCGTCGAGCGGACGGGCGGGGGTTTCCTTCGTCGCGGTGACGCGCAGCAGCAGCCAGCCGAGCGATCCGCGCACCGGACCGATCAGGTCACCCTGCTTGCCCGCGAACACGGTATCGGCGACGGCCTTGCCCGCCGTGGCGGTCAGCGCTTCGCGGCTCTGGTCCGCCAGCGTCGCGACGGCAAGGCCAGCGCCCTGCGCGGCGGCGGAGAGCGTTTTGCCGCCCTTCACCTGATTGGCGATCGCCTTGGCGCCCGCCTCTGTCGGCAGCACCAGTTGTTCGACGGTGCGGCTTTGCTTGGCGGCATAGGCGGCCTTGTTCTGGTTGTAGCTGGCGCTGATCTCCGCCTCGGTCGGCTGGGCCGCCTGGGCGAAGCGCTCCGCATCGATCACGGCGTAGCGGATGCGGCGCTGTTCGGGGATGGTGAAGCGGCTGGCGTTCTTCTTGTAATAGTCGGCCAGTTGCGCGTCGGTCGGATTCTTGTCGTCGAGGAAGGCGACCGCGGGGATCGCCGCGACCGTGCCCTGGCGCGCTTCGAGCAGCAGCGAGGCATAGGGCAGGACCATGCTATCGGTCAGCTTGACGCCCAGGCCCACCGGGGCGAGCAGGTGGCGCTGGAGGATTTCGCGGCTGATGTCATCGCGCAGCGCCTGTTCGGTCAGCCGTTCGCGCACCAGCAGCGCGCGGAAATTATCGTTGCTGAAATTGCCGGCGGCATCCTGAAACGCAGGGATTTGCGCGATCTGCGCATCGACCAGCCGTTTGGAGATATGCACGCCCTGATCGTCGGCGAACGCCTTGAGCGTCAGGGACGCTACCAGTTGGTCGAACACCTGGGCCGCGCCGCCCTGGGCGAAGAAATCGCCGATCTGGAGGCCGGGGTTGGTGCGCCGCGCATTTTCGAACACGCGCTGGACCCGGTCCTGCAATTCCGTTTCGGTGAGCTTATAGCCGTTCGCCTTGGCAGCAGTCCCGCCGCCGCCCACCGCGCTGCCGTAATTGCCGCTGGTGACGTCCCCCAAGATGAAGGCCGCAGCGATCACCCCCAGGAAGAGGATGGCGAAAAGCGCGCCGAATTTGGATCGGATGAAGCTGCGAAAGACAGAAAGCATGGGTGTTCCAGAACTCCGGGCGTTATGGCGGCCCGCTTTAAGCGCGGATGCGCGCGGCGGCAAGGCTTGGACTGGACAAATGCGCGAGCGCCGTTCATCGCCTTTTGCAGCATCCGGTTCGTTCGGGGAGACGCCAGGGCAAGGCCCGGCGGCGAAGGGGCGGGGGGCAACGTGCAGCAATAATAAAGGGAATGCATCGATGGGCAGGCGCAAGCTGGTTGTCGGCAATTGGAAAATGAACGGGATGCGCACGCATCTCGATGAAGTGGAGGCGATCGGGAAGCTGGCCGCGGCCCATCCGGCGGTAGAGGTCGGGCTATGCCTGCCTGCGACGCTGATCATGGCGGGGTCGGAACGGCGCGGCGCGGCGTTCATCGGCGCGCAAAATTGCCATATGGACATGAGCGGCGCCTATACCGGGTCGCTGTCGGCCGAGATGCTGGCCGAAGCCGGGGCGAGCTGGGTCATCACCGGCCATAGCGAGCGGCGCGAGGCGCGCGGCGAAACCAATGCGGATATCGCGGCCAAGTCGATCGCGGCGAAGGCGGCGGGCCTTAATGTCATCTTATGCGTGGGCGAGAGCCTGGACGTGCGGGACGCGGGCGATGCCGAAGCGGTGGTGTCGGCGCAATTGCTGGCATCCCTGCCTGACGGCGCGTCGGCCGACTGGCTGGCGGTCGCCTATGAACCGATCTGGGCGATCGGCACCGGGCGCATCCCCACCATGGAGGCGGTCGCGACCATGCATGGCGCGCTGCGCGCTGCGCTGGCCAGCCGCATCGGCGGCGAAGCGGATAAGGTGCGCATCCTCTATGGCGGGTCGATGAATGGCGCCAATGCGGCCGAATTGCTGGCCATTGCAGACGTCGACGGCGGCCTGATCGGCGGGGCGAGCCTGACCGCGGCGAAATTCGCGCCGATCGTGGAAGCGGCGGACGGCAAGCTGGCCGTGGCGGCTTGAGTGAAGGCCCAGCGATTTTTTCCGTTCGGGCTGAGCGAAGTCGAAGTCTTTTACTGAGCGGAGCGAAGTGACTTCGCTCCGCTCAGTCGTGCCCTTCGACTTCGCTCAGGGCGAACGGTAAAAGGGTTTCGTGGAAGAGGACCAAGGTCGCACCCCTGATAGGTTGCCCCCACGGCGCTTCGTCGCTATGTGCGCGCCAACGCATCCTAAAGTACCGGACCCCGTCGCATGTTCACCTTCCTTCTCGTCGTGCAGGCCATCATCGCAGCCCTGCTGGTCGCCGTCATCCTGATGCAGAAGTCGGAAGGCGGGGGCCTTGGCGTGGGCGGCAGCCCGGCGGGCCTGATGTCGGCGCGCGGCGCGGCGGATTTTCTGACCCGGTCGACCACGGTGCTGGCGACGATCTTCGTCACCTTGTCGATCGTGATGGCGGTGATCGCGTCGGTGCGTCATGCGCCCAGCGACATCGACACGTCGCTGGTGCGCCAAGCCCCGGCCACGCAGGGTGCCCCGGCGCCCGCCGGTAACGCCGATCCGCTGGCTGGCGTCGCTAGCAATGCGGCATCCGCGCCCGCGGCCAACGGCGCGGTTCCGCTCGCCAACTAATCCCTTCATCGATCTTTCGATCTTTTTTTAAGCGTGCGTGGATTCGCGCGCTTGCCCTTTGCTGTCCTGAAAGGCTAACCCACTCCTCCCATGACGCGGTATATTTTCATCACCGGCGGCGTGGTCTCCTCGCTTGGCAAGGGCCTTATGGCTGCTTCGCTTGCAGCGCTGCTGCAAGCGCGAGGTTTCCGTGTGCGAATCCGGAAATTCGACCCCTATCTCAACGTCGATCCGGGCACGATGTCGCCCTATCAGCATGGCGAAGTCTATGTGACCGACGACGGGGCCGAAACCGACCTGGACCTGGGCCATTATGAGCGCTTTACCGGCGTTTCCGCGCGCCAGAGCGACAATGTGACGCAGGGTCGCGTCTATCAGACGATCATCCAGCGCGAACGGCGCGGCGATTATCTGGGCGCAACGGTGCAGGTCATTCCGCACGTCACCGACGAGATCAAGGCGTTCGCGCTGGCCGACACCGACGATCTGGATTTCGTGCTGTGCGAGATTGGCGGCACGGTGGGCGACATCGAATCGCTGCCCTTCATGGAAGCGATTCGCCAGCTGCATAACGACCTGGATCGCGGCCAGTCGATCTTCGTCCATGTAACGCTGGTGCCCTATATCGCGGCGGCCGGCGAGTTGAAGACCAAGCCGACCCAGCGCAGCGTGCGCGACCTGACCTCGCTGGGCATTCAGCCCGACATATTGCTGTGCCGCTGCGAACATCCGCTGCCCGACAGCGAGCGCCAGAAGATCGCGCTGTTCTGCAACGTGCGCCCCGAAGCGGTCATTCCCGCATTGGACGCCCGCAGCATCTACGCCGTGCCGCATCAATATCATGCCGAAGGGCTGGATGAGGAAGTGCTGCGCGCTTTCGGCATCAAGGATGCGCCCGCGCCCCAACTCGCCCGCTGGGACGACATCATGGATCGCCAGCAAAACCCCGAAGGCGAAGTGACGATCGGCGTGGTCGGCAAATATGTCGGCCTGCTCGACGCCTATAAGTCGCTTTACGAAGCGCTCAGCCATGGCGGCTTGGCCAACCGGGTGAAGGTGAAGGTCAAGTGGATCGACGCCGAATTGTTCGAAAAGGGCGATGATATCATCGCCAGCCTGGAGCCGATGCACGGCATCCTGGTGCCCGGTGGCTTTGGCGTGCGGGGGTCGGAAGGCAAGATCGCCAGCGTCAAATTCGCGCGCGAACGCAATGTGCCCTTCTTCGGCATTTGCCTGGGGATGCAGATGGCCTGCATCGAGGGCGCACGGAACACCGCGGGCATCGCGCAGGCTTCCACCACGGAATTTGGCGAGACGTCCGAGCCGGTCGTCGGCCTCATCACCGAATGGATGAGCACCGAAGGCCTGCAGAAGCGCACCGCGGACACCGACCTGGGCGGCACGATGCGGCTGGGCGCTTATCCCGCCAAGCTGACCGGCAACAGCGTCGTGGCGGGCATTTACGGCACCAACGACATTAGCGAGCGGCATCGCCATCGCTATGAAGTGAATGCTGGCTATCGCGATCGTCTTGAAAAGGGCGGCCTGATCTTCTCCGGCATGTCGCCCGACGGCACGCTGCCCGAAATCGTCGAGCGGCCCGACCATCCCTGGTTCGTGGGCGTGCAGTTCCACCCGGAATTGAAATCCAAGCCGTTCGACCCGCACCCGCTCTTCGCCAGCTTCATCGAAGCGGCGGTCAAGCAGAGCCGGTTAGTGTAAACAAAAACGGGGCCGGATGGCCCCGTTTTTCGTTTCAGTGGACGGTGGGGTCCAGCATCGGTTTGCCCGGTTCGAAACGGGGCGCATCGCTGGCGGGCGGTCCGTCCTGCATGACGGGGGCATCGCGGACTATGTCGGATACTGGCGCGAACGACGTGCCCTGCGTGCGCTGCGCCGGATCGCAACCGGCGGCGCGCAGCTTGGTGTCGAACGCGCCGATCCGCATGATGTCGCGTGAGGTCGATCCGATCGCGGCGCCCAGCGTGGTGCGGTCGTCCGATCCGGGCGATCCGCCGTTCATGAACTCCGTCATCAACGCATCGCATTTCGCGCTCCAGCCCAGCGTCAGCCTGTTGATCCGGGTTTCCAGTGCCGCAGCGAACAGGCCAAGCGTGATCTTTTCCGACCGGAAGGCGGGCGAGACGATGTCCTCGGGCGCATCGCCGCGCTCGACCGAGGCGTGGATGCGCGTGGCCGCGCCGTCCTTGATCGGTTCCAATGTAGCGATCATGCGGGTGGCGACCTTGTCGCCGGCCATGACCAGCCAGGTCATCTTGCCTGGCTCACGCTCCAGCTTGAAGTCCGGCGTGACGCCGCCCGATCGCGACGGATCGGTGCCCGGCGATCCGGGCTCGTTACGCACATCCAGCCCTTCGAGCGTCGACATCACGTCGGCTACCGGGCGCTCCACGTCGCGCGAATAGCCGGAAGTAAATGCGCCGCTAACATAGAGTATCGCAGCGGCCACCAGGCCGATCGGCACCAGCAATTTCCACATCGATGATTTCCCCCAGATTTGTCCGAAGGGAAGATGTAGGAGGCAGGCGTTAACAGGCATTGAAATGGCTGGGTCGTCCCGCCGCAATCTGTGCGACGGAAACGACATGCAGGTTTAACCGCCCGCCTGATCGAACAAATGCTTATACTGGCGCGGCTGGCAGCGTAGATATTGCGGTGCGGCCTTCACCGATGCGCCCAGATGGGCGGCCGCGTGCCAGGGCCAGCGCGGGTCGTAGAGGATGGTGCGGGCGATCGCGATCAGGTCCGCATCGCCGGTGCCCACGATCGCTTCGGCCTGTTCAAAATCGGTGATGAGGCCGACCGCGATCACCGGGATCGTTACCGCCTGCTTCACGGCGCGGGCCAGTGGCACCTGGTAGCTGGGGCCGACCGGAATGGCCTGGCGCGGGTCGTTGCCGCCGCTCGACACATGGATGGCGTCGCAGCCGCGCGACTCCAACGCCTGGGCGAACGCAACCGTCTGGTCGATGTCCCAGCCGCCCTCCACCCAGTCGGTGCCTGAAACCCGCATCGTCACCGGCTTATGGGCCGGAAATACCGCGCGCACCGCGTCGAAAATCTCCAGCGGCAGGCGCATCCGGTTGCCGAGGCTGCCGCCATAATCATCGTCGCGCCGGTTGGAGATGGGTGAGAGGAATTGATGCAGCAGATAGCCATGCGCGCCATGCAACTGGATCGCGTCCAGCCCCAGATTGTCGGCGCGCCGTGCGGCGGCCACAAAGGCCTCGCGAACGCGCTCGATCCCGGCCCGGTCGAGCGCGGCCGGCGCGTGGGTGCCCGGCGTGAAGGGCAGGGCGGACGGCGCGACCGTCTGCCAGCCGTTTGCCGCGTCAGGCGCGATCTGCGCGCCGCCCTGCCATGGCACATGAGTCGATGCCTTGCGCCCGGCATGGCCGAGCTGAATGGCGATGGGCATGTCGCTATGGGCGCGCACGCCGTCCAGCACCCGCTTCATCGCGGCTTGTGTCGCATCGTCCCACAGCCCGACATCGGCATGGGAAATGCGCCCCTCCGGCAGGACGGCGGTCGCCTCGATCGTCAGCAACGCGGCGCCGGACAGGGCCAACTGGCCCAGATGGATGAGGTGCCAGTCGGTCATGGCCCCATCGACGGCGGAATATTGGCACATCGGGGCAATGACGATGCGATTGTCGAGCGTCAGATTGCCGACATGAAAGGGCTCGAACAGCTTGGGTCCGCTCATAGGTTCTCCAACGGCGTTAACACCGGGCTATAGGTTGTTCTCCGGCGAAGGCCGGGGTTCAGTTCGACGGTCGCAACTGAAACCCGGCCTTCGCCGGAGAACGCTATTTATACTATAGGTGCTATGTTCCCGGACAGGATAGCAATCAGCCCGTAGGCGTAAGTTTCAGCAGCCGGCCTTCCGACTTGCCGCCGTCCTCCAGCAGCCAGAGCGCGCCGTCCGGGCATTGTTCGACCTCGCGGATGCGGGCGCCCATGTCCCACTGGTCGGCCTTTTCCGCCTTTTCGCCGTCCAGTTTTACGCGGACGAGGCTTTGGCTCGACAGGCCGCCGATGAACAGCGACCCCTGCCATTGGGGGAACAGCGTGCCGGAATAATAGAGCAGGCCGCCGGGCGAAATGACGGGGTTCCAGCTGACCTTCGGCGCTTCATACCCGTCACCCGGCGCATGATCGGGAATGTCGCGGCCGTCATAATGGCTGCCGTTCGACACTTTGGGCCAGCCATAGTTGAGGCCGGGCTTGATGAGGTTCACCTCGTCGCCGCCCTTCGGCCCCATTTCCTGTTCCCACAGGCGGCCGCCCTTGTCGAAGGCGATTCCAAGCAGATTTCGATGGCCGTAAGACCAGATGGCGGGGTCGAATCCCTTGGCGGCAAGGGGATTGCCCGCTGCGGGGGTGCCATCGAGGTTCAGGCGCAGCACCTTGCCCAGCGTTGCCTTCGGGTCTTGGGCGGGATCGAACTTCTGCCGCTCGCCATTGGTGAAGAACAGATATTTGCCGTCGGGCGAGAAGGCGATCGGCCGGAATAATGGCCGTTGCCTTCGACATAGGGGCTGGCGCGGAAGATGACGGTCACGCCGTCCAGCTTTGTCGTGCCGTCACTGGC
Organism: bacterium; assembly: GCA_030824575.1. GTDB lineage: Bacteria > Pseudomonadota > Alphaproteobacteria > Sphingomonadales > Sphingomonadaceae > Sphingobium. The sequence continues at coordinate 8,535 of JAVBXL010000172.1, forward strand.
CTGGGCGAACATGCCCTTCGCCAACGCCACGCCCTTCACGCCGTCCCGTTCTTCGGAGAAGCTGAAATAGACCGCCTTGTCCTTAGCGAAGGCGGGCGAGGGAACGACGTCCATCAAGGCGCCCTGACCTGCGCTGTCGACCGCCGGGATGCCGGCTACCGGGATTTTGGTGCCGTTCTTGGGATCGAACAGGATCATTTCACCCTTCTTCTCCGTCACCAGGGCGCGGCCGTCGGGCAGGAAGGTCATGGCCCAGGGCGAATCGAAATCGGCGATGACGGAGGTCTTGAAGGGCTTGTCTGCCGGGGCGGTCGTCTGGCTGTTGGCCCCTTCGCCCGAACAGGCGATCAGGATGAGGGGAAGGGCGAAGGCGATCGGGTGGCGCATCTATGTCTCCGGCGGTTCAGGCGGTCGGGGCGTGTATCTTGGCTGCTAGAATGAGCGACAACGAATAATGTTGCAGATTTCCTATGTTGCGCCTATATCGCTCTTGCTTCCTTACATCGTTACACATGTCAGGGTCGCAAGCGAAACGCTTGCGGCGCTTCTAGGTCTGCGACATGGGGAAGCGCGCATATGAGTTTCTGGAGATTGCATGGCGGACATCGCCCTATTGACCGCGCTGATCGAACCGGAGGTGAAGGCCCTGGGCTTCGACCTCGTGCGGATCAAGCTGTTCGGGTCGGGCGACGAGCATACGTTGCAGATCATGGCCGAAAATCCCAGGACCAAGCAGTTGGTCATCGAGGATTGCGCCGCCATCTCCCGCCGCATTTCGGACGTGATGGACGAGGCTGATCCGATCGAGGAGGCCTATCGGCTGGAAGTCAGTTCGCCCGGCATCGACCGGCCGCTGACCCGGTTGCATGACTTCATCGAATGGGCCGGCCATGAGGCCAAGATTTCTGCGACGGAAATCGTCGACGGGCGCAAGAGCTTCCGCGGCGTCCTGAACGGGGTCGAAGGCGACAATATCCTGTTTACCGACGTGAAGAGTGGCGACGTCGTCATTCCTTTCGCTTTGGTCAGCGACGCGAAGCTGCTGCTGACCGACGCGCTCCTTTCTGCTACAATGCCGCTTTCCTCCGATGGGGCGGATGATTTTGAAACCGAAGAATAAGGGTTCATAAGACCATGGCCAACGCCATTTCCGCCAATCGGGCCGAACTGATCGCGATCGCCAACAGCGTCGCATCCGAAAAGATGATCGACAAGGCGATCGTCATCGAAGCGATGGAAGATGCGATCCAGCGCGCCGCCCGTGCGCGCTACGGCGCCGAAAACGACATCCGCGCGAAGCTGGATCCGGAAACGGGCGACCTGCGCTTGTGGCGCGTTGTCGAAGTGGTCGAGCTGGTCGAGGATTATTTCAAGCAGGTCGACCTGAAGGCCGGGCAGAAGCTGAAGAAGGATGCCGTGATCGGCGACTTCATCGTCGATCCGCTGCCCGCGATCGACCTGGGCCGCATCGACGCCCAGTCGGCCAAGCAGGTGATCTTCCAGAAGGTTCGCGACGCCGAGCGCGAGCGCCAGCATGAAGAGTTCAAGGACCGCGTGGGCGAGATCATCACCGGCGTCGTCAAGTCGGTCGAGTTCGGCCATGTGGTCGTGAACCTCGGCCGCGCCGAAGGCGTGATCCGCCGCGATCAGCAGATCCCGCGCGAAGTCGTTCGCGTCGGCGACCGCATCCGTTCGGTCGTGCTCAACGTCCGTCGCGAAAATCGCGGCCCACAGATTTTCCTGAGCCGCGCGCATCCCGAATTCATGAAGAAGCTGTTCGCGCAGGAAGTGCCGGAAATCTACGACGGTGTCATCACCATCATGGCCGCCGCCCGTGATCCGGGCAGCCGCGCCAAGATCGGCGTCATCAGCCGCGATTCGAGCATCGATCCGGTCGGCGCCTGCGTCGGCATGAAGGGCAGCCGCGTGCAGGCCGTCGTGCAAGAAATGCAGGGCGAAAAGATCGACATCATCCCCTGGTCGGAAGATACCGCCACCTTCGTCGTCAATGCGTTGCAGCCGGCCCAGGTCAGCCGCGTCGTTATCGATGAGGAAGAAGAGCGGATCGAAGTCGTCGTTCCCGACGATCAGTTGTCGCTCGCCATCGGCCGCCGCGGCCAGAATGTCCGCCTCGCCAGTCAGCTGACCGGCAAGGCGATCGACATCATGACCGAAGCCGACGCCAGCGAGAAGCGCCAGAAGGAATTCGTGTCGCGTTCCGAACTGTTCCAGAACGAACTGGACGTGGACGAAACGCTGTCGCAGCTGCTGGTTGCCGAGGGCTTTGGCGAACTGGAAGAGGTCGCCTATGTCGAGATCGACGAGCTGGCGGCGATCGAAGGGTTCGACGACGAACTAGCCGGCGAATTGCAGAACCGTGCGCTCGAAGCGCTGGAGCGCCGCGAGGCTGCTGCCCGTGAGGAACGCAAGGCTATGGGCGTCGAGGACGCGCTGGCGGAGATTCCGCACTTGACCGAAGCGATGCTGGTCACGCTGGGCAAGGCGGGTATCAAGACGCTCGACGACCTGGCCGACCTGGCCACCGACGAACTGGTGCAGAAGAAGCGCGTCGACCAGCGTCGTCGCAAATCGGATAGCGGCGCCGAGGACAAGGGCGGCATATTGGCGGCCTATGGCCTGTCGGACGAGCAGGGCAATGAGATCATCATGGCCGCCCGCGCCCATTGGTTCGAAGACGAGGAAGCCTGAGCGCAGATGCCTTTCGTTGATATCCGTCTGGCTGGTGCCGTGACCCGCGAGCAGAAAGCCGCGCTGGTTGCCGACGTTACCCGGTCGCTCGTTGAGCGACTGGGGAAGCCGGCGTCTGCCGTGCAGATCAATATCACCGAACTGAGCCTCGAAAATTATGGCGCTGGCGGCCTGTTGCTGGCCGATCGTGCGCCTGCCCCTCTTATAAGGGAGGACGCCCATGTTGCGGACACTCCCCGATGAGAGAATAGCGCCTCTCGACAGCGTTGGACTTGCCCTTTCATCCGTTTTGGCGGAGGGGCGCGCATGACCGAACGCAAATGCATATTGAGCGGCGACCGCGCCGACCCCGAAACGCTGGTTCGCCTGGCGGTGGGGCCGGAAGGACAGGTGCTGCCCGACATTCGCGCCAAGGCGGCGGGGCGGGGCGCGTGGATCGGCGTATCGCGTGGCGAACTGGAAACCGCGCTGGCCAAGGGCAAGCTCAAGGGCGCGCTCGCCCGCGCGTTCAAGGATAGCGACCTGCAGATTCCCGGCGACCTGCCGGCGATGATCGAGTCCGGGCTGCGCAAGACGCTGCTCGACCGGTTGGGGCTGGAATCGCGCGCGTCGATGCTGCTGACGGGGTCCGAAAAGATCGACGTCGCCTGCCGCAAGGGCCAGGTGCGGTTGCTGCTCCATGCCGCCGATGCGGCGGCCGACGGGAACCGGAAACTGGACCAGGCACTGCGCGTGGGACGGGAAGCCGAAGGCACGGATTTGGCGGGCACCGTCTTGCCTGTGGACCGAGAGGCCCTATCTATGGCAATGGGGCGCGACAATGTCGTCCATATCGCAGTAACCGACTCGCGTGCGGCGTCGCGTCTGCGTGCGGCCATAGGCCGCTTGGAAAGCTATCTGGGTTGCGCTAACGGGGCGCCTGTGCATGGGGAGCCTGACTCCGCCGATGTGCCGGGCGTGGTCGCTTAGGTCAATTTCGGATGTGAATTTGTTAAGGGCGCCGACGGGCCTTTCCGGTCGGAGCGGAAGTGAAGGGTTAAGTTCAGTCGTATGAGTGACAGCAAGGAAGACAAGCCGGTTCTGGGCCGCAAGCCACTGGGCATCAAGCGGACCGTGGAATCCGGTCAGGTGCAGCAGCAGTTTAGCCATGGCCGCAAGAATACGGTCGTGGTTGAAGTGAAGCGGCGCCGCGTCCTGGGCAAGCCGGGTGAGACGACCGGTGCTGCCCCTGCGGCTGCGCCCCAGGCCGATCCCACCCCGGCCGCGCCGCGCCCCGCCGCGCCCGCGCCGCAGCAGACCCGCGCGCCGCAGCCCGCGCCTGTGCGTCAGGCGCCGCCGCAGAGCCTGATGTCGCGTCAGGAATTGCAGGCCAAGCTGCTGCGTGAGGCCGAAGAAGCCCGCATGACCGCGCAGGAAGATGCGCGCCGTCGTGAGGACGCCGCACGTCTGGCCGCCATCGAGGAACAGAAGCGCCGCGCGGAGGAAAGCCGCACCGTCGCCGAAACGGCCGATGCGACGCCTGCGCCTGTCGAACAGGCAAGCTCGGAACCTGTCGCGCAAGTCGCTGCGCCCGCGCAGCCGACGCCGGTCGAGGCAGCGTCCGCCGCGCCGGATGAACAGGCGCAGCCCGCTGCCGGTGCGGTGGCCGCTCCCGCGCCGCCGCCGCGTCGCTTTACCCCGGTGTCGCCGATCAAGCGTCCGGAACCGGCCAAGCCGGAACGCGCGAAGAAGGGCGAGGATAATCGTCGCCAGGCTGGCAAGCTGACCGTCACCAAGGCCCTGGCCGACGACGACAGCGCCCGCGCCCGCAGCCTCGCCGCGCTTAAGCGCGCGCGTGAAAAGGAGCGTCGTGCGCATTATGCAGGCGGTTCCAAGACGCGTGAGAAGCAGTCGCGCGACGTCGTGGTGCCTGAAGTCATCACCGTGCAGGAATTGGCCAACCGTATGGCCGAAAAGGGCGCGGACCTGGTCAAGTCGCTGTTCAAGATGGGGCAGGCGGTCACGCTGAACCAGCCGATCGATCAGGATACGGCGGAACTGCTGGTCGAAGAATTTGGCCACCGTATCCAGCGCGTGTCGGATGCCGACGTTGAAATCGGTATCACGGGCGAAGCCGACGCGGTCGAAACCCTGAAGACTCGCGCGCCGGTCGTGACGATCATGGGCCATGTCGATCACGGCAAGACCTCGCTGCTGGACGCCTTGCGCGGGACCGATGTGGTCGCGGGCGAAAGCGGCGGCATCACCCAGCATATCGGCGCCTATCAGGTGACGACCAAGGGTGGCGACGTCATCACCTTCCTCGATACGCCGGGCCATGAAGCCTTTTCGGAAATGCGCGCCCGCGGCGCCAACGTCACCGACATCGTCATCCTGGTGGTGGCGGCCGACGACGGGCTGATGCCGCAGACGATCGAGGCGATCAACCACACCAAGGCGGCTGGCGTGCCGATGATCGTGGCGATCAACAAGTGCGACAAGCCCGAAGCGAACCCGCAAAAGGTGCGTGAGCGCCTGTTGAGCGAGGAGATCGTGGTCGAGGATATGGGCGGCGACGTTCAGGATGTGGAGGTTTCGGCTCTCAAGAAGACCGGCCTTGACGAACTGATCGAGAAGATCCTGCTCCAGGCCGAAGTCATGGAACTGACCGCAAACCCCGATCGCGCCGCCGAAGGCAATGTGATCGAGGCGCAGCTGGACAAGGGCCGCGGCGCGGTCGCCACCGTGCTGGTGCGCAAGGGTACGCTCAAGGTCGGCGACACCTTCGTCATCGGCGCAGAGAGCGGCAAAGTCCGTGCGCTGGTCAATGACAAGGGCCAGCAGGTGAAGTCCGCCGGTCCATCGACCCCGGTCGAGGTGCTGGGCCTGTCCGGCGTTCCCAAGGCGGGCGACCAGCTCACCGTCGTCGAGAACGAAGCACGTGCCCGCGAAGTCGCGGCCTATCGCCAGGAGCAGATCACGCTCAAGCGGACGGCATCGATTCCGACCAACTTCGAAAGCATGTTCTCTGCGCTCAGCACGACCATGATCGAATATCCGGTCGTGATCCGGGGCGACGTGCAGGGTTCGGTCGAAGCGATCGTTACTGCGCTCAACCGCATTTCGACCGATGAGATCAAGGTGCGCATCCTCAGCTCCGGCGTGGGTGCGATCACCGAAAGCGACGTTACGCTGGCAGCCGCCAGCCGCGCGCCGCTGATCGGCTTCAACGTCCGTCCCAACGCCAAGGCGCGTCCGCTGGCCGTGCGCGAGAAAATCTCGCTGCGCTATTATGACGTGATCTACGACCTTCTTGAGGAAGTGCGTGGCGAAATGGCGGGCCAGTTGGCGCCCGAACGCATCGAAACGATCGTGGGTCGCGCCGAAGTGTTGCAGGTGTTCCCGGCGGGCAAGAAGGACAAGGCGGCAGGCCTCCTCGTCCTCGACGGCATCATCCGCAAGGGGCTCAATGCGCGCCTCACCCGGTCCGACGTCATCGTGTCGAAGACGGTCATCCACTCGCTGCGCCGGTTCAAGGACGATGTGTCCGAAGTCCGCGCGGGCATGGAGTGCGGCGCGGTTCTACAGGATACGAACGACATCAAGCCCGGCGACACGCTGGAACTGTTCGAGGTCGAAGAGCGTCAGCGCACGCTGTAATAACGGCAAAAGCAAAAGCCCCTCCCTTTCAAGGGAGGGGTTGGGGTGGGTCGTGAGCGAAGCGAGCTTTGATCTGTCCCGATAGGTTGCTGGTGATTGCACCTGCAATCGCACCCATCCCCGATCCTCTTAGGAGGGTCACGTGCCCCTCCTGAGACGTGAAAGGGAGGGCGGAGACTTAGGCTATGGCCCAACAACCCGAAGGCTCAACCGTCCGCCTGCTCCGTGTGGGCGAGCAGGTGCGTCATATCCTGTCCGACATCCTCCAGCGCGGCGACGTGCATGACGATGTGCTGGCCAAGCATGTCGTCAGCGTGACCGAAGTGCGCATGTCGCCCGACCTGCGCCACGCCACAATCTTCATCAAATCGCTGCTGGGACAAGATGAGGACGCGGTGCTCAAGGCGCTGCGCACCAATACCGCCTATTTGCAACGTGCGGTCGCCGGTCGCATGACGCTGAAATATGCCGCCAAGCTGAAATTCCTGGCGGATGACAGTTTCGACGAAGGCAGTCATATCGACAAGCTGCTGCGCCAACCCAAGGTGGCGCAGGATCTGGTGAAGGACGAGGGCGAGGATTGACTTGGCGCGCGGTAAGATGCATCTTACCGTCATGAACGCCAAGACCACCCTTTCGGCAAAAGGCCAAGTCGTCATCCCCAAGGATGTGCGCGACCAACTCGGCCTTGCGCCTGGTCAGGTGCTGGATGTCGTCCTGATGGGCGGCGGCGTGCTGCTGAAACCCCAGCATAAAAAGTCGGGCCGCAGCTTCGATGAGATCATGGTCAGCATCAAGGCGCGTTACCAACATGAAGGTCCGCCTGTTGCGATCGAGGATATGGACCAGGCTATCGCGCAAATGTTCCGCGACCGTCAGGATTTGAAAGCGCCAGATTGATGCCGGCGGCGATCGACACCAACGTCTTGGTCCGATTTTTAACGGGTGACGACCTGCCGCAGGCGGCGGTTGCGGCTGAACGGATCAGCCTCGGTTTCCTGCTGTTACCAACGGTGCTGGTCGAAACGGAATGGGTGTTGCGCGCCAGTTATGGATGGCCGCGCGATCGGATAGGCGCAGCCTTTCGGGACGTGATCGATTTACCGCAAGCCGTGGGTGTGCCTGGCGGCATGGATTGGGTGCTTGATCGGTTCGCAAACGGCGCCGATTTTGCCGACATGATGCACCTCTCCATGGCGGCCGAAGCGGATATTTTTCTGACATTCGATCAACGGATCGAAAAGGTGGTGGGGGATTCGCCGCCTGTCGCCGTCATCACTTTGATATGATCGCGGGGAATATTATCATGCGGGCTTTGTTGTTATCCTGTGCGCTTTGGACCTGCGTCGTCACGCCCGCCATCGCCAAGGAGGCGGCGATCCATCCCGCCGTCATTGCCGATCCCAGGCCGGACGCGGCCTATCCGGCGGGGATGAGCGCTTTCGTCATTCCGGCGCAGGATGGAGCGATGAACGCGGTCATGTATACGGCCGCAGGCGCGGGCATCCATCCGACATTGCTGTTGCTGCACGGTTTTCCCGGTAACGAGCAGAATCTGGACCTGGCCCAGGCGGTGCGCCGGGCCGGATGGCATGTGCTGACGCTGCATTATCGCGGCAGTTGGGGCAGCCCCGGTAGCTTCTCCTTCGCCAATGCGTCCGAAGACGCCTTCACCGCGCTGCAATATCTCCAGCAGCCCTCGGTCGTCGCCAGATATCGCATCGACACCAGCGCGATCGTGGTGGCCGGGCACAGCATGGGCGGTTTCATGGCCGCCGATGCCGCCGCCGCCGACCCGCGCGTCGCCGGACTGTTCCTGATCGATCCCTGGGACCCGGCGCAGACCGTGGCGGCGCTGGCCACGCCTGAGGGTGAGGCGGGGTGGAAGGCCGAAGTGGCGAGCGACCTGCCGCCGCTTAATGGGGCGACCTATGAGGGGCTGACCGGCGAGATCAAGGCCGACGGCCAGAAGTTCGACCTGGGGCGTCGGCTGGCCGGCTATGGTCGCCGCCCGCTCACCCTGTTGGGCGCGGAAAAGGGGATCGGCGCCATGGCGCGCAAGGCGGCGGCCGATGCGCAGGGGGCCAATCCATCCGCGCGGTTGATGGTATGGCCGACCGACCACAGTTTTTCCGACAGCCGCATCGCATTGGCTGACGCACTGGTGCGTTTCCTGGCTGGCGTCGCGCCGACGATCCGGTAATTTTTGATTGCCGCGATGTAGCTTCGCTGATCTACGATTCCGAGCCGGCGGACGTTCCATCCGCCTCGAAATCGCTTTAGGGCAGGCAGGCATGGCGAAGCTCTATTTCTATTATAGTTCGATGAATGCGGGGAAATCGACCACCCTGCTGCAATCGGACTTCAACTATCGCGAACGCGGCATGGACACGATGCTGTGGACCGCCGCGCTCGACGATCGCTATGGCCGGGGGCGGATCGTGTCGCGCATCGGGCTGGAGGCGCATGCCGCTCTGTTCGATCCGCAGGTCGACATCTTCGCCGCCATTGCGGCCCAGCATCAGGCGACGCCGCTGTCCTGCGTGCTGCTGGACGAGGCGCAGTTCCTGACGGAGGCGCAGGTGTGGCAGCTGGGCACGGTCTGCGACCGACTGGGCATCCCGGTCCTCTGTTATGGCATTCGCACCGATTTTCAGGGCCAGCTTTTCCCCGGCAGCGCCGCGCTGCTGGGGCTGGCCGACACGCTGACCGAAATCAAGACGGTGTGCGATTGCGGGCGCAAGGCGACGATGAACCTGCGCGTCGATGCCGACGGCCGGCCGATCCAGCACGGCGCGCAGACGCAGATTGGCGGCAATGACCGCTATGTGGCGCTGTGCCGCCGGCATTTCGTGGAGCAGATGCAGGGCTGACAGCGGCGGCGGCGCGCTATACAGGCGCGCCATGCACGGTTGGATCATCCTCGACAAACCCCATGGCCTTGGTTCGACCCAGGCGGTCAGCGCAGTCAAGCGCGCCCTGCGGGACAGCGGGGCGGGCAAGTGGAAGGTCGGCCATGGCGGCACGCTCGATCCGCTGGCGACCGGCGTGCTGCCGATCGCGATCGGGGAAGCGACCAAGCTGGCGGGCCGGATGCTGGACAGCGACAAGATTTACGATTTTACTGTCGCTTTCGGTGTCCAGACCGACACGCTCGACCTGGAAGGCAAGACGATCGCGGAGAGCGACGTGCGCCCGACGCTGGCGCAGGTGGAGGCGGTGCTGCCGCGCTTCACCGGCCCGATCGACCAGGCGCCGCCCGCTTACTCTGCCATCCTGATCGACGGCCAGCGCGCCTATGATCTCGCCCGCAAGGGAGAAGAGGTCGAGATGAAGCTGCGGTCGGTGACGATCCATGGGCTGCATATAGCCTCGCCCCAGGGGGGAAAGGGGGAGGGTGCCGAAAGCCCCTCTCCAACTCCGGCTAGGCAGCAAGCTGCCAAGCCTTCATATCCTCTCCCCCAAGAGGAGAGGATCGATGCGGTCACCCTTACAGCCCATGTCTCCAAGGGCACCTATATCCGCTCCCTCGCCCGCGACATCGCGCTGGCGCTGGGGACGGTCGGCCATGTCACGATGCTGCGCCGGGTGAAGGCCGGGCCGTTCACGCTGGAAGCGGCAATTTCGCTGGACAAATTGGACGAAGCTGCTAGGGGCGGCGGCAACGGTGGGCTTATGCTGCCGTTGACGGCGGGGCTGGACGACATCCCGGCTCTCCCCGTCTCTCCCGATCAGGCACTGATGCTCCGTCAGGGGAAGGTGCTGACCGGGATCGCCGCCACCGACGGCCAATATCTGGCGACATTGGGCGATATCCCCGTGGCGCTGGTGCGGTCGGACGATCATCAGATCGTCGTGGTGCGCGGTTTCAACCTGATGTCGAGGGAAGACGATTAGATGACGATTACTGCCGAGCGCAAGGAAGCGCTGATCAAGGAATATGCCCGCGCCGAGGGTGATACGGGTTCGCCAGAGGTTCAGGTGTCTATCCTGACCGAGCGTATCCAGAACCTGACCGAGCATTTCAAGGGTCACCACAAGGACAATCATAGCCGCCGTGGTCTGCTGATGATGGTCAACAAGCGTCGTTCGCTGCTGGACTATCTCAAGAAGAAGGATCAGGCGCGCTATGTCGACCTGATCGGTAAGCTGGGCCTGCGTAAGTAAGCCTGCTAAAAGGGACGGCCCCATTCGGGGCCGTTTCTGATTCTGACACATGGCGTCCGGCAATTCGGCAAGGCGTTCATGATCCGGGGACACTTCCCCACACTGTCGCACCCGCGACAGAGGAGAGCGAAAGCCTCTCCATTCATGGAGCCGCACAGGCTCCACCAAAGGCCCCGCCCGGCAATAGGGCCAGGTGGGCGAAGGAAAAAATCTATGTTCGACGTCAAGAAAGTATCCATCGAGCTGGCCGGCAAGACGCTGACCCTCGAAACCGGTCGTATCGCGCGCCAGGCTGACGCCGCCGTGCTGGCCACCTATGGCGAAACCGTGGTGCTGTGCGCCGTGACCGCCGCCAAGAGCGTGAAGGAAGGCCAGGACTTTTTCCCGCTGACCGTTCACTATCAGGAAAAATATTCCGCCGCCGGCCGCAT